>CAVEJA010000229.1:0-3941 GCA_963615745.1 Duodenibacillus sp. | reverse complement strand
GGGGGAAGTGCTCTAAGATGAGGTCGTGTATGGTGACCACTTTCTTTATTCCCGTACAGGAGCTGAGGTTCAAGGGCAGCTCACCGCTCAATCCGTGGTACAAGTCTATGCGGTCGTTCTCCAGCTGGTGACAGATTCCCCAGCTCCGCCATACGGATTTCTGGTAATGCCAGCGGCCGTCGGGGTAATGGCACACCAGACCCGGGGATTCCTCCAGAAAACGCTGGACGCGGGGAAGCTCGTCTCTTCTTTTGGGGGCGTACAGATGGTACTCGTTCTGCGGGGCGTTCTGGCAGAGCAAACTGACAAGAAGCCTGCTGTAGTTTCCCAGACCGGTAAAATTCTGCATGGCGCGCTTGCCGTCAAAAGCTATTTTCACGTACTTCGGATATGATAAGTATATATTATGGTATATGCACTCTCGTGTTATGCAAAGTTAGTTTTTTTTATTGGGATTTCTCTGTTTCCTGTTTTCTTTTCCTATCTTTGCAGCACAAACATCTCCATCGGGCCAGACTGGATTTGACAGCGGGCTGAACGGACATGTAAGCATGCAGTGCATTGGTTTGTTGGCACTATAATCATAATGGCCAAAAGATTATCTGGCGAAAATAACTACGCTCTCGCTGCGTGATTGAAGTACAGTAGATCACCTTTATTCCGATGTTAGACGTTGGAACGGGACGTCACCCAATAGCTGTCTTCCCGAAGCGTATTGAAATGGTGGCGCAGCAAATCGGGAATAGTCTGCGGCAGCCTCGTGCCAAAGGCGAAACCTTTTAGAGGATAGGTCTTGGTTTGGTAGCTCTCTCCTGCACCTTGGCTGAAACGAAGAGAGGGATAAGCATGTAGAAAGCATCTTCTTTCCCTGTTTGGACGAGGGTTCGATTCCCTCCTGGTCCACGAAGAAATGGAGGCAAGGCGGCGGATTCCAGACAGAATCCGCCGCCTTGCCTGATCTGTTCCGCAGGAAGGGAAGACGGCGGACTTTTGTTAGAAAGCCGCAAATAGCTCTCTTAAATGCCGTGGAAAATCTTAAATATTGATAAATGTGTAACTTTTGACGGGCGAGAGGGTCTATTAGATAGAAAGTATTCGTACTTTCGTTATACGAAACACAGATGTTCAACATTATAAATGTTCCAATCATGAAAAGGTATCTTTATATCGCAGTATTGTTTTGCGGCATTTCCATGGCGGCTTATGCCCAGAGTGATGTTTACTACATACCTTCCAAGAAAGCGAAAACCGTGACCATAAAGAACAGCGGCAGCAGTCAGACCACGAAAAACTACGACAGCGGCTATTCCGAAACGGAGAACGGGGAAGTGACTTCCAAGTATTACACGGACAGCAGGGATGTGGACGAGTACAACCGTAGGAGCAAAGGGACGGCATCCGGGGACGAAAGCGTTTCCGAAAGCGAGGCTTCGGATTCCGAGACAAGCGGTGCGGATGATGCCGGAAACTATAATTACACCAAGCGGATTGTCCGCTTTTACAGTCCCCGTGGCGTGATGGTCAGCAGTCCTTTCTACTGGGATATATGTTACAGCGATGTATGGGATGCCTATTATGACGGCTGGGCATACGTATTGCCAAGCTATTCTTTCTGGACTTACGCCTATGATCCCTGGTATTACAACCGCTGGTGGTATCGTACTTGCTGGGATTTCACATGGGGATGGTATGATCCGTGGTGGGGTTCTTCCTACTGGGGGTGGCATCGCCCATTGTATTGGGGATGGGATCGTCCCTGGTATGGCGGATGGGCTCATGGCGGAAATCATCATCACTTCAATCCAGGCTGGAATCCCGGTCCGCGCCATCCGGGCGGAGGCAGGGATTTTGCCAACAACAACGGATTCCAGATGGGCAGAGCCTCAGCCGGAGGCAGGGTGATGTACGGAGGTACAAACAACCGCTCCGCAGTGCGTGACAACGGTCAGACCAACATGGCAGGCAGAGGAAACCTCTCCAAGAGTTTCCGCACGGGCAGTTTCGAGAACAATCAGAGAACCAATAACTCCAATACAGGCATCGGACAAACGACAAACAGCGGATATACCCGAACCACGAGGGGTGGCGGAGGCTTCTCCCGCTCCAACGGAGGAACGGTGAACAACAGCGGATCTGCCACAAGACAGTACGGAAACAGCGGCTCAACCTATAATAACCGCAGCGGCAATACCGAGAGTACTGTTCCCCAAAACCGCAACAACTCCTCCAGCGGTTACAGCCGCAGTTTTGGAAACAGCAATTCCACACAAAGCAGTTCCCGTGGCGGAGGATTCAGCAGCGGCAGCTCCCGCTCAGGCTCTGTGGGTGGAGGAGGCTTCTCCCGTGGTGGAGGCCGCCGTTAAAAGGGAAGAGGCAATGGATATGACAGACAACGTATTTCATAACGAATAAATAAAATGAAGAAAAACTTTATTCTGGCTGCCTTCCTGGCTGTATCAGCAGGAGCAGGCGCACAAAATATCTATCAGTTGGAATCCTTTTCCAACGCTGATTTGAACGGAACCGCCCGGTATGTAGGTATGGGAGGCGCGATGAACGCCCTCGGAGCGGATATGTCCGTGATGAGTTCCAATCCTGCGGGTATAGGTTTGTACCGCAAATCGGATGTGGCAGTCACCCTCGGTGTGGCAAATCAGTTGGATGCGGACAAGTTTTATGGAAAGTCGGGCTCTCATGTGTCCTTTGACAACCTCGGCTTTGTCTATGCTCTTCCTGTGGAGGGGAGTTCCCTGCAGTTCGTGAACATAGGCTTCAATTACCGCAAGCACAAGGATTTCAATACGCTTCTGAATACTGGGATGAGCTTTTCCGGACAGGAAGGTGGGGCTTCACAGATTTGGCAGATGAGTGACATTGCCAATTACTGGGGGGAAGATATGCTTACTCCGATAGCCAAGATGGGTTATGAGACCTATCTATATGAAGGGGACAATGTTTTCAACGCCAAAGGAAACGCATATCACAAGGCGCAGTGGGGAAGCATACAGGACTATGACGTAAGTCTGGGCTTCAATTTCAACGACCGCTGGTACTTGGGCTTTGCCGTGGGACTGTATAATGTGGGATTGAATTCATACAGCCTGTATTCCGAGAATATGCTGGGGGCAGACAACGAAGGCGTTTATGACGCTGGAAGCTACAATCTGACGAACAGCAGGAAAACAACAGGCACGGGAGTGGATCTCAAAGCGGGATTCATCGTGCGTCCTATCGAGGACAATCCTTTCCGCATCGGCTTCTCCTTCACCACACCGACTTATTATTCCCTGCGTTCCCGCACGGCATCACAACTGGTGTCCCCGATTAACGGTCAAGGTACTTCCGCAGGTTCTTCCTATGGCTGTAATCTGGATTATGAATACAATCTCTACACTCCCTGGAAGTTCAATCTGAGTGCAGGAACTACGTTCTTCAAAAAACTGGCTGTGGGATTGGAGTATGAGTACTCCGACTATTCCTGCGCAAAAATCGCATACGACAACGGCTATTACGATGACTGGGGAAGTGACGATGATGACGATGAGGCTCTGAAACAGGAGGCGGACAAATATCTGAAGGGTGTCAGCACATTCAAAGCAGGTTTGGAATGGTATGTGGATCCGAAACTGGCAATACGCCTGGGGTACAACTATGTGTCCACACCGATGAGCAGCAAGGCGTATTACAACCAGTTCATCAATAGCGCATCCCTGGATTACGCTACCTCTACCGCCTATATGAATATGTCGGACATCAACCGTCTGACGGTGGGAATAGGTACTAACTTCGGCAGCTTCTATGCGGATCTGGCATATATGTACCAGAAACAGCATGGCGATTTCTATGCTTTCAACACGCAGAACGGGTATGACACCCAGGCTAACGACCTCCCGGCAACCCGCATCCAACTGAATCGTTCCAAGGTGATGCTTACCTTAGGC
>CAVEJA010000228.1:0-3789 GCA_963615745.1 Duodenibacillus sp. | reverse complement strand
CTCGCGACCCCAACCTTGGCAAGGTTGTGCTCTACCAACTGAGCTATTTCCGCATCGCAAATACCAACATTTAATCACAAACCGCTGCCTTCCGTTATCCGTTTTCAAGTATGACATTCTTATTCAACACGACCTCAAAGGCAACGACATTTCGCCAAATGCGGTGCAAAAGTAAGACTTTTTTTATTCCCGACCAAATTTAAGACATAAAAAGTACGGCTCTCAAGACAAAAACAGAGCATCCGTTTGTCATAAAAGCAAAAGACAATACTTTTGCAACCAGTTCCGTTTCAATCACAACAAGCATGGACACTCAGAAATACGCCGTTATAGTAGGAGCCACATCGGGCATTGGCTTGCAAGTAACCCGGATTCTGTCACAACGGGGATGGAAAATCGGTATTGCCGGACGAAGGAAAGAAAAACTGGAAGAAATAAAGAATGAGGTCAGCGGAGTTATCGCCACCGCCCAAATAGACATCACCCGCCCTCAGGCTGCCAACCAGCTGCTCTCGCTCATTCATTCCATGAGCCATCCCATCCATCTCTATTTCCACAGTTCGGGCATCGGCTACCAGAACCCCTCCTTGGAGGAGCAGCTGGAACTGGACACCGTCGAGACAAACGCCCTGGGATTCACCAGAATGATTGACACCGTATTTCATTACTTCGAAAACGAGTGCAAGGGATACGGTCATATAGCCGCCATCAGTTCCATTGCGGGAACAAAAGGACTTGGCGCAGCCCCCGCCTACTCTGCCACGAAACGGTTTCAAAACACCTATCTGGAAGCACTGAGCCAGCTGTCGCACATCCGCGGCTTGCACATCCGTATTACCGACATACGCCCGGGATTTGTCTCCACCGCCCTTCTCAAAGACGAAAAATACCCGTTGGTCATGTCCGTACCCGCAGTAGCCGGAGAAATAGTGAGAGCCATTGAGAGAAAGTCCCCTGTAAAAACAATTGACTGGAGGTACAGGATTCTCGTCTTCTTATGGCGACTGATTCCACGCCGCATCTGGACAAGACTGCGCATCATAACCAAGCAGCACAATTAAAGCAAATCCGCTTCCTGAAAGCGGTGTTTTGCCATCTGATGTAGCAATTCCTTCCCTCTGAAGCCTTCAGGAATCCCCTTTTTCGCCTTTTTTCCATGACAAACGAGGCAATGGTACTACCTTTGCACCGAACACAAAAACATATTGACAATGGAGAACAGACGCTCAGAAAGGACTTTGCTGATTATCAAACCCTGCGCAGTGCAAAGAGGATTGATTGGAGACATTATCACCCGATTGGAGAAACGCGGTCTTAAAATCACCGCAATGAAGATGAGAAAACTCACTCCGGAAATCCTCAAACAGCACTATTCACACTTGGCAGACAAGCCCTTCTACCCTCTCATCGAAGCCTCCATGATGGCTGCCCCCGTCATTCTGGTGTGTCTCGAAGGTTTTGAGGCAGTCAGAGTTGTCAGAGAAATGGCTGGAACAACCAACGGAAGAAACGCCGCTCCGGGAACATTCAGAGGAGATTTCTGCATGAGCGGACAGGAAAACATCGTACACACCTCCGATTCTTTGGAAACGGCACAGAAAGAACTGGATCGTTTCTTCACCGCCGAGGACTATTCCGACTACACATCTCCGCTGACTCCTTTCCTTTACGCCACGGACGAAATTTAAGCATCCGCCAACCTCTTGCCGCCTTATCGCATTTTCCCGGGACTATACCATAATATAATATATAGTTCATGGGGAGAGAATACCCGTATACTCCCTCAAGAGCATGCCATTTGTCCGAAATTGAATGATTTTGTACCTTTGCAACTCAATATTATTCCCCATGAAAAAATCATATCTCGTCCTTTTGTTCGGATTACTCACCTTGTTCTCCGCAAAAGCAGACAACGCCCCCACCCTTAAAAGGGGAACGGAAGCCCCCGATTTCACCGCCGCAGACACCCTTGGAAACAGCATCAGCCTGTCCGATTACAAGGGAAAATATGTTGTTCTGGACTTCTGGGCATCCTGGTGCGGTGACTGTCGGAGAGAGATTCCCTATTTGGAAGAAGTTTACAGCAGATTCAAGGATGCCAAACTGGGAAAGGAGCAAGCACCCGTCGCATTCCTCAGCATCTCTTTCGACCACAAAAAAGAGGCTTGGACGAGCCTGCTCAGGAAGGAAATGTTCGGATGGCCTCAGATATCCAACCTGAAACCGTGGAAGGAAAACCCTATTTCCATAGCCTATGATCTGCATTGGATTCCCACTTTCTATGTTGTCAGCCCAAAGGGGCGCATCGTCGGAGGAGCGATTACCGCAAAAGAGTTGGAGAAAATTCTTCTCCCTCTCATCACAAAGAACCCATCCACGCACACCGACAAGCCATGAGAACACTATTGGATGTCCATACACATACCATCATGTCCGGGCATGCTTACAGCACCATCCAGGAAATGGCACAGGCTGCTGCGGACAAAGGACTGCAAATCCTTGGCATCACCGAGCACGCCCCCTCTATCCCCGGCACTTGCGACCCTGTCTATTTCAGAAATCTTCATGTCGTCCCCCGGACGATGTACGGAGTACGACTTCTTTTGGGAGCGGAACTCAACATACTGGACACCCACGGAACACTTGACTTGGACGAGTATCATTACTCCAATATGGACATCCGCATTGCCGGAATCCACGATTTGTGCTGGAAAGGAGGAACTGTCGAGGAAAACACGCAGGGGATGATTAACGCTATACGCAATCCCTGGACACACATCATCAGCCATCCGGGAGACGGAACTGCCGACTTGCTGTTCGAGCCTGTCGTTTTAGCTGCCAAAGAAGCGCACACCCTGTTGGAAATAAACTCGTCTTCCATGAAGCCCTTGCGGCATAAAGAGAAAGCCAAAGAGAACAATCTGAAGATTCTCACGCTCTGCAAGAAGTACGAAGTACCCGTCATTTTAGGCAGTGACGCCCATATTTCCTTTGACATAGCCAACTACGAGTACGCCATACCTTTATTGGAAGAAGCAGAATTCCCGGAAACTCTGGTTGTCAATGACAAGCCGGAAATGTTCTTCCAGTATTTGAATATTTCTCAAACCACCCCCACCTTCAAGTAAACACCCTCTTATGAAAAAACAGATACTCGTCAGTTACGAAAGTATTACACAGGAAGAACTAAGTCCTGAAGACAAAATACTTGTGGAAAAAGCGAAAGACATCTGCCAATACGGCTATGCTCCTTTTTCCAATTTCCATGTAGGTTGTGCCGTACAGCTGGAAAACGGTGTCATCATCACAGGCAACAACCAGGAGAACGCCTCTTTCCCTTGCGGAACTTGCGCAGAGCGGACAACCATATTCTACGCACACGCCCAATATCCCGACTCGGCTCCCGTGGCCATAGCCATTGCCGCCCGGTCAGGCAGCGGAAACTTCACATCAAACCCTCTTCCGCCCTGCGGCGCATGCAGACAGGCTCTTCTTGAAATGGAGCATATATTCAACAAACCGCTAAGAATCATCCTCTATGGAGAAAAGAACACGCTCATTGTTCCCGACATCAAATCCCTTCTTCCTTTCCATTTCGATGAGGAGATGATGCAATGACGATGCGGATTCAACGCCCACGCATATACCAAGCCGTCATTATTCCAATAAAAACCAGTAACTTTGCATAAAAATTTCGAACATATAATATGATTACAGTAACAGACCTTGCCATTCAATTTGGGAAACAAGTATTATACAAAGACGTTAATATAAAATTCACCAACGGTA
>CAVEJA010000227.1:7106-11021 GCA_963615745.1 Duodenibacillus sp. | reverse complement strand
GGGTTATTCCGTACTTCTTGAGGACTTGTCCCCCGCTACATACTATTGGAGGGTGACGACAAGAAAGGAGGGATTCGAGGATGCCATTTCCGATATACGCAGTTTCAAGATCGCCACCTCCGTCATCGAGGACGGATATTTCCAGAAGAAAGAAAAGGTGAAATACGACATCATTGACAATTTGAAGCTGGAAAACTGCTGGATTCGCTCTGTCCGGGATGACTTCCAGAACATCCAATACACCCAAAAAGGCAATTTCAACAGAGGATTCTGCGTGATTGACGGAGTTATCTATGTCAGCGGGCGCACCTCCAACAGCAGTAGTGCGAAATGCCACATAGACAAATATGACGCCCGTTCCGGGGCATACCTTGGAGTACTGGATCTTGGCACCAATGTAAAAGCCTCCCAGTTTCCCTGTAACGATGTCTTCAGGGATGATTCCGGGCATCTGCTCGTGAGCAACAGCGTATTGAAAATAAACTCACAGCCTGTCAAAGTCTTCCAAGTGGACAAGAATACAGGCGATGTAACCCAGGTTTGCGAATGCAAGAGCCAGAAACTGGGATCGGGACGGGTGGAATACTGTACCCTGCGAGGGGATGTCTCCACAGGAAATTTCTCTGTCTGGTGTGCCACTTCCTCTGGAAAGAATATGGTAAAGTGGACTTTCACCAATGGTGTCTGCACCAGCGAGGAAACTGCAAGCCTGACAGAATTCACCTCCTCCGCGACAACGACAGGAGCTGCTGCCCGCTTGTTTCCCCTCAACGAGAGCCAGACGGTGATGAACAGCAGCACCACAGTGCCCGCACTGTATGAGTTCCCGTCCGGGACAATCCGCAGCACCTTCAATAATGGCAGTACAGCGATTCCTTCTCTGACAAAGAGCATCGCCACCAACGGTTTTGCCGCCTTCACCCTCAAGGACAACACCTATTCCGTATTCCCCGCCACAGACCATACTGGGGAATACGGCTACACTTTCAACGTAGTGAAGACCAGCAAAGACTTGGATTTCGACAACATGGAACTCCTTTGGAACATTCCCGAAGAGGGGTTAGGCTCTGTAAACAGCTCCACTTACAACGCCCAGGCAGACTATGAAATCAACGCTAAAAAGGACACGGCAAGGATTTACCTCTTCGTTCCCGGAAATGGTCTTGCCGCCTACCGTATGACAGGATTCGGACCTACGGGCATCATTCCTGTAACCAAGCAGGAAGAAAGTCTGGAAATGATGTTCTTCGCACAGGCAGTCAGCCTGAACACTACCGCAGACGACATCTGGATATACACAACAGGGGGCGAGCTTGTCAGCCATTACCGTAATGTCTCCATCGTGTCCCTCCGCTCGCTGAACAGAGGAAACTACATTGTTACAGCCAAGAAGGGAAAGCAAAGAAGCAGTATAAAGGTACACATATAGTGTTTTCACCTACTTGTACCAACCTTTCTACGATACAGGAACAGCAAAGCGGGAGGACTTTTCGTCCTCCCGCTTTGTATCATAGCTTCGATTTCACTGGATATTCTTTCCTATCCTTGTAATATAATCTTCTAAAGCCTTCTCGTCCTTTCTCCCGATTATCTTTGCCAAATCGTCCAATTCCTTTTGGATTTTCCCTATCTGCTCGGAAGTGTGAGGGTTGAAAAGGATTTCCCGCAACAGATTCCTGTCCTCACTCAAAACCCCTTTGGCAATAGACAAATGGCGTTTGAACGTTGTTCCCGGAGCTTCCTGGGGTTTCATCACGGCGGAAAACACGAACGTGGAGATGAATGGGACTGACAGAGAATACGCAACCACCTCGTCGTGCTCGGCGAAAGAATACTCGCATATATTCAATCCCAACTTGCTGTATATGTCTCTGAAGAAGATGCGCCCCATATAATCGCCCTCATTAATGACGATGGCGTTCTCATTACTCAACTGTCCCAGATTGGCGAACGTAGGTCCGAACATAGGATGGGTGGAGACATAGCGGGAGCCGCTCGCCACATAGAAATCCTTCAGATTGGTTTTCACCGACGCTATATCGCTAATGATGCAGTCCTTAGGAAGACTGGGGAGTACCGCCTTGAAGACTTCCAAAGTGTGATTCAGCGTCACAGCATTGATAACCAGCTCTGGCTGGAAGCCGTGTATCTCCTCCAAGGAGGTAAACCGCTGTGTATTGTACATAAAACGCAGTTTCCTTGCATCTATCTCATACACTGCCGTCTCGTGGTCAAAGCTTAACAGATCCACAAAGAAAGAACCCATCTTTCCCGCGCCCAGAATAAGAATCCTCATATCCTACTTGTTGATTAGCTCAATCTGCTGTCTGACACTCTCCTCATGGATGGTTTCAAAGATGGCGCGCATGAACTCATTGCTCATCCCGCAGAGCGTTCCCTGCGCTCCTCTCTTGCTGATGATCTCATCATAGCGTCCTGTCTGTACTACCGCCATGTTGTGTTCCTTCTTATAACAGGCTATCTCCCTGCTGACACGCATACGCTTGGACAGTATCTCTATGATTTTGTCATCCAGATTGTCTATCTGTTTTCGGAGTTCCCGCAGACTTTCCGTTGTCTCCCCCGTCTCACGGATAACCAATTTTTCCAAGATGAAACTGAGAACATCTGGAGTAACCTGCTGCTTCGCATCGCTCCATGCCTTGTCCGGCTCGCAATGGCTCTCTATCATCAAGCCGTCGAAGCCCAGATCCATCGCCTGCTGGCTCAGCGGGGCTATCAGTTCGCGACGGCCTCCCATGTGACTGGGGTCACAGAAAACGGGGAGATCGGGGATGCGGCGCATCAATTCAATAGGAATATGCCACATCGGAAGATTCCGGTAAATCACTTTCTCGTATGCGGTAAAGCCCCTATGGATAGCGGCGATGCGCTTGACTCCCATCGCATTGATTCGTTCCATCGCTCCTATCCACAGTTCCAAGTCAGGATTAACAGGGTTTTTCACAAGCACGGGGATGTCCACTCCTTTCAAAGCGTCGGCAACTTCCTGCACGGCAAAGGGATTGGCTGTTGTTCGCGCGCCAACCCACAGGATGTCCATCCCCGCTTTCAGAGCCTGTTCCACGTGTTTGGCTGTTGCCACTTCCGTAGAGATGAGCATTCCCGTCTCCTTTTTCACCTCCGCCATCCAGGGAAGTCCTTTCTCTCCGATACCTTCAAATCCTCCAGGCTTCGTACGGGGCTTCCAAATACCCGCACGGAAAATCTTCATTCCCACAGAAGCAAGTTCTCTGGCAGTGTTCATCACCTGCTCCTCCGTCTCCGCACTACAAGGGCCTGCGATAACAATAGGTCTTTTGTCCTCCACTCCGGGGATATTCAACGGCTGTAATTCTAATTCCATTGTCTTTATATTTTTATTTGTTCTACTTTTTTGCATCTTTCATTTCCTCTATTCTCCTCAGGGCCTCCTCCATTTTCCTGACATCGGCACACAGGGAAATACGTATATACCGTTCTCCGTTTCTTCCGAAAATAAATCCCGGAGTGATGAAAACGTGGGCCTCATTCAACACCTCCTCGGTAAGCTCCTCCACATTCTTGCAGCTTTCGGGAATACGTCCCCACAAGAACATACCCACCTGACTGGGATCGAAAGAACATCCCAGGGCGGTCATTATCCGCTCAGCCACCTTGCGACGGGTGCGATACACATTGATGTTGGCTTCCTGATGCCAAGCCTCATCATTGCGATAAGCCTCTGCCGCCGCCAGTTGCAGCGGTTTGAAAGTTCCGTTGTCTATATTGCTCTTCACCTTTAGAATCCATTTGATGAACCCGGCATTGGCAATCAGCATGCCCACACGCCATCCCGGCATATTGTGGCTCTTGCTCATAGAATTGAATTCTATACAGCAATCCTTTGCCCCGGGAATCTGGAATATGCTCAAA
>CAVEJA010000227.1:5359-7096 GCA_963615745.1 Duodenibacillus sp. | reverse complement strand
CGCTCGTTATTCAAGATGAAACTATATGGATTGTCATTGACGACAAGGATTCCGTGCTTCCGTGCGAAGGCGACCAGCTTCTCATAAGTCTCCCTCCGGGCAGGCGCACCCGTGGGCATATTGGGGTAATTCACCCATAATATCCTCACTCCGGTCAGATCCATCGCCTCCAACTCCTCGAAATCGGGTTGCCAGTCCGTCTTCCGGGTCAGATTGTACTTCACCACCTCGCATCCCAGAATCTTGCTCAGGCTGGTGTAAGTGGGGTATCCCGGATCCGGTATCAGCACTTTGTCACCCGGATTGCAGAAAGCGAGCGTCACATGGAGGATGCCTTCCTTGGAACCAATCAGCGGTTGAATCTCACTTGCAGGGTCTAATTCCACATCAAACCATTTCTTGTACCAATCCGCCATAGCCTCTTTCAACGGCAGAATACCCGCCGTAGGCTGGTAGCCGTGGGCATCCGCCTTGCGAGCCTCCGCACAAAGGGTTTCTATCGTTTGGGGAGAGGGAGGCATATCCGGACTTCCTATGGCAAGACTGATGATATTCTCTCCCTCCGCATTGCGTCTGGCAATCTCTTTCAGCTTCTTGCTGAAATAGTATTCGCTGACCTGGGCAAGACGCGCCGCAGGTTGTATCTCCTTTTTAGTGGTCACTTTCATATTCACCGAGTATTTTTAATTGTTGTGTCAGCGGGCGGATCGCCTCTATGCTTTGTTTGTAACGTACATTATCCCCATATTGAAGGTCTACATAGAACAGATACTCCCACTCGCGCCCGATAATGGGCAGCGACTGTATCTTCGTCATGTTTACATTGTAGAAAGAAAATATGGAAAGAACCTGGCTTAACTGCCCACATTCATGATGAACGCTGAAGACAATGCTGCTCTTGTTGTTCCTTTTCAAGTCTGTCATGCTCTCTTTCTTGGAGGGATTGGACAAGATAAGGAAGCGTGTATAGTTGTGTTTGTTGTCTTCTATTGCCTCGTACAGCAGTTTCATACCATAAATAGGGGCTACTTCCTTGGCACAGATGGCGGCATGACCTCTTAAATTCTTCTCTTTAATTCTTTGTGCCGCCCCGGCAGTATCATCCGCCTCCACGATTTTACACTGCGGCATGGTCTTCAGAAAATCCCGGCACTGCATCAGGGCTACCGGATGGGAGTTTATCTCCTGTATATCCTCCAAATTATCTTCGGGAAGACACAGCAAACTATGCTCTATGTGCAGCTTCTGTTCCCCCACAATCACCATTCCGCTATCACGCAACAGCTCATAATTATGCAGCAGACTGCCCGCTATCGTGTTCTCAATGGCGCACACCCCATATACGGAGTCGTCTTTCCGCATGGTGGAGAACAGTTGCTCGAATGTGTCACAGCAAACAAGCTCTATTTCCTCCCCCTTGAAATAAGTATGGGCGGCTACATCATGAAAACATCCCTTCACACCTTGTATGGCTACTTTCCTCATTAGATCATCTCTTTGTAACAAAAAATCCCGCTCTATTTCAGGAGCGGGACTTTCATTTGTCTTAGTATTTTTCATTCACACAGCGTTCCGCTTCACTTTCTCACTAAAGTAAAGTAATAAAAAAAGTAAAAGCCAAAACTCAAAATGTGCATATTCTTACGTTTCTGTCGTTATTTACACTGCAAAAGTACAATATTGTTTATTATTCACCAAGGAAATCCTTTATTTTTCTCACTTTTCCGCTGTTTTTAC
>CAVEJA010000227.1:0-5349 GCA_963615745.1 Duodenibacillus sp. | reverse complement strand
AAACTCTTTCTTCCGTTTCCCCTGCAACAACTAAAAAACCGTCATTACAAACAAAAGAAAGAGGCGGTTTCTCTATCGGGAACAAGCACTAAAAGCCATAAGGATTCAACTTCTTATAATAGTCATTCATCTTGTTTTCTATGTTCTCTTCTTCCCCTCCGTCCACATCTTTCGGCTTCAGCCGGGAAGCCGTTTCCTCGTCTTCTGCCGCTCCCGCCTCGTCTTGCAACATCCTTTTCACCTTTGCCCGGAGCATATATGCCTCATGGAAATCATCCTGCATGGAAATCGCCTCATCCAGATATTCCAATGCTTTTTCCGGGCAACCCTTTTCCATCTCAAGTTGCGCCAGATGAAGAGGGCCTTCTGTGCTGAACGGATTCATTTCTATGATTTTCTGATAAGCCTCTTCCGCCGTATGGTAATCCGACCGCTCCTGTGCGACAAGCCCTTTCAGCAGATATGTGTCCTCTGTGGCTTTTCCTTTCTCCACCAAATAATCCAAATCCGCCTCTGCCTCCGCATACTTTTTCTGCTCGTAGAAAGTCCGCGCACGCAGCTGGCGCACCACGGCATACTCCTCATTCCGCCCTATCAGTGTCGTCAGATATTCCTCCGCTGCGGGATAATCCTCCATATTATACTTGCTACGCGCCAGCGCATAGAGGGCCTCGTCATCCTCCGGCAGTTTTTCAACAGCCTTCCGGGCATAGGCATCCATCCTGTTCCAATCCTGAATCTGCTCCGCCGCATTCGCTGCGGTAACATACAGATGACCATTGTCCCCATCATGGGAAATCAATGTATCCAAAAGCGGCAAGGCTTCTCCTCCTTTGTACAGCCGCATATAAGCCTCCGCCAGATGCAAACGGGTGTTGTCATCATCCTTATACTCCAAAGCGGAAGACAGACAGCGGACGGCATAATCCACCTGATTGACTTGCAAAGCCCGCAAACCATCGTCCCGCAATGTCTCAAACTTGTATTTCCTGTCGTGAAGCTCCTCTTCGTCCTCCGTTTCCTCCTCTGTTACAGGATTCGTTTCACTCATTGTCTCCTCCGGGTCTTCCGCCACAGACGGAACAACACGCTTGTTTTCCGAATTTCCTCCGAATAATTTCTTAAATAAACCCATACTATACATTATTTAAATATGTGCATTGTCACGCTGGACAAAGCATTCTTCTGATGAAAAACACTTATCTCGCTCTTCACGAAGTCCTTTATATCACACTGGTATATGTTCACGAACTGTTGCGGGTTCATATCCGCAAGGGGAAACCAGCTGCTTTGTATCTGCACGGCTATGCGATGACCCTTGCGGAAAGTATGGGCTATCCCCTGCATGGTAAAGGGAACACGGGTTATCTCCCCCTTTTTAAAAGGCACACCACAAGAGAAGCCTTCCCTGTAACGCCCTCGGAATATCTCCATTCTGACAGGAAGGGCATAACCATCCATTGTGTTTGTTCCCGTCCCTGCCGTTTCCCCATAGTTGTCCGGGTAGATGTCTATCACTTTCACCACGAAATCGACATCCGTGGTGGACAGAGCGACAGACAGATCCACCTGCACATCGCCCGCCAATGTAACATTTTCCTTCAAAGGAGCTGTCTTGAAAGTCAGTACATCCGGCCGCCGCTCCGCAAAACGCTGGTCAGCGGTCATGTAATCCGCAGGTCTGCCATACTGGATGCCCTCCATAAAGGGTACGGGATGCAGCGGATCGGAGATATAGCTGGAGCAGGAGGATGCTTTGTCCGGGGGAGTCTCGCCCAGCACTCCGCCCTCCGACAAATAATATGACTTGGCAGGCATATCCTTGGAAGACCATTCCTTGAAGCCATGCCATCTGTTCTCACCAGTAAAGAACACCATAGCCTTGTCCGTTTCCGACAAAGAAACGGACTTGTCCTTCAGATAATGGTGCAGGAAAGGGAACTCTATCTCTTCCTGATAGTACAACGCCTGGTTCTGTTCTCCAAATGAATAGTTCCCCAGCGCGTTTTTACCACTGTTGTTCCACCCTCCGTGCTGCCACGGTCCCAATGTAAGTCTGACATCCGTGGAAGGAGAGTTTCTCATCAGACTGTAATACAACTGGCATGCCCCATAGTAATCCTCCGCATCCCACAGTCCTCCCACAACCATGATGGCGGGTTTGACATCATATAACCTCCGGGTATAATCACGGGCTTGCCACCATTCGTCCTCATCCGGGTGATTGCACATATCCGTCCAGAAAGGAACTTCCCCTTTGAACAGGGCGGACAAGTCCTTTATGCTCTTTCCGAGAAAGAAACTGTACTCATCCGTATATATGTACTTCGGCACGGGAGCATCCTTTCCCACCGCCAGACGAGGACGGCAGTGGCGGTTCATAAAGCCGAAAGCGTCACGCAAATAAAATGCGCCGTTGCGATGGAAGTCGTCTCCACGAAACCAGCTGTAAACGGGAGCTTCCGGAACGGCTGCCTTTATGGCTTTGTGACCGCACAATGCGCCTTGGATAGCATAGAATCCGGGGTAGGAAGACCCTATCAGACCCACGTTCCCATTGTTGTTTTTGATATGTCCCAGCAGCCATTCCACCGTATCGTAGGTATCGGTTGCCTCGTCTATATCCTTTTTCCCGTGTTTGCCGGCAAGCATGGGGCGTATATCCACAAACGTTCCCTCGCTCAGACCTTTCCCTCTCACATCCTGGCAAACAAAAATATACTTTTCTTCCGCATATCTGCGCCACTCTCTCCACAGAGAGCCCTCCCAGGATTTCCCCTTGGCACAGCCATACGGAGTGCGCCGCATCAGAAAAGGAGACTTCCCGTCGGATTGTTTGGGGGTATAGACCGCCGCAAACAGTCTCACGCTATCCCGCATGGGAATCATCACCTCTGTTTTCTCATAGTTCTCCTCTATCCATTTCCTGTCCACCTGCACCGCAAACAGATTCAGCACAGCGAGGAGAAACAGGGAAACGATTGCCGTTCTTTTCATTTCAGTGTCTTGTCTTGCTCTGCAAAGATATACATTTATACGGTCTTTCCAAGAAGAGAAAAAACTTTATTTCTCACTTGGGAACAACCGCTTTTCACTATCTTTGCATCGAATACACTTACTAACGAATAATATTACAAGCGATGAAACTATCAAAATCCCTCGGAGTGTTTGCGATACTCTGTTGTCTAAGCCTTGCATGGATGCCTTTCGCTCATGCGACCCAGCGCACAAACATCATATTCGACACGGATATGGGCAATGATGTGGATGATGTGCAGGCTCTTGAGATGCTTCTGAAATACCACGAAGCCAAAAAGATAAACCTTATTGCCGTAATGGGCAGCCGTGACGCACAGTCATGCTGTGAGTTTGTAGACCTCTACAACACCTGGTACGGCTATCCCAACATTCCCATCGGCATGGTTGTCAATGGCTCCAACCCCACTCCCGAGGAGAAATCCTATGCTTTCAAGACCATCAACCTCAAGGAGAACGGAAAGAACGTATATAAGAAGACCCACAAAGACCCCAAAGGCTTCCCCAACGCCGTTGATTTGTACAGGAAATTGCTGGCAAAAGCTCCCAACAAGTCCGTGGTAATTGTCGCCGTGGGCTTCTCCACCAATCTCGCCCGCCTTATGGAGACCACCGCGGACGAGTACTCCCCCCTCTCCGGAATGGAGCTGTTGAAGAGGAAAGTCAGCTACATCTCTATCATGGCAGGGGATTTCCGTCCCAATGTCAAGCCCGAATACAACGTATGGAACGATGCCAAAGCGGCACAGAAACTGTATATGCACAGTCCCGTACCCTTGGCATTCTCCCCGTTTGACCTGGGAAAGAAAATCATGTATCCGGGAAGCAGCGTACAGAAAGACTTCGAATGGACCAAAAACCACCCGCTAAAAGTCGCCTATTCCTTCTACAAGAAGATGCCATACGACCGCCCGACATGGGATCTGACCTCCGTTCTGTTTGCCTTGGAACCCAATTCCGGGTTCTTCGGACTGTCCGAGAGAGGCAATGTCTCCGTGGACGAGAAAGGCTCTACCACGTTCACCCCCGACGCAAAAGGCAATTGCCGATACCTTACTGTCACGCCCGAGCAGCAGGAAAGGATAAAGAACTACTTTATCAAGCTGGTCAGCAAACAGCCCAAAAGATTCAGAAAATAAGGAAACGGCTTTTTTCATGGCGCGGATCGCGCACTGGATTACACGCACAATCAAAAAAAATAGAGGGAAAACCCTCTATTTTTTCTTTGCACGCTTTACTTTCTGTCTCAAAGCCTCCAGCTCCGTATAAGGAACGCCCGCATTCTCCACTCTGTCTATCACCTTATAGGCATCCTCTTTCCGCCCCTGCCTGAGAAGAAAGGAAACGTAACGCTCCGCCAGTCCCACATCTTTCAAGGACAAATCCATCGCCTTTTCCCAGTCCTCCCCGGCTTCCGCCGGTTTCAACAGGCTTTCCTCCACATCAGCCCTCTTGGCATAATACATGCTTTTTCCGGGATGCCTCAATACCAGTCCATTCATCCGAATCAGCGCATCCTCATATTTTTTCTGCTGGATCTCTATCAACGCCAGACTATAAGCAGCCCTTTCGTCCAGAGGATTGCGTTTCAACAGGGCTTCAAAATCAGAAGCCGCATTCTGGAACTCCGCAAGATTGGCATAGGCGCAGCCACGGAAAAACAAAGCGTCATTGTTTCTGCTGTCCAGAGCAATCACCGCATTGAAGTCCTTTATCGCCGTCTTCTCGTCGTTCAGAAGCAGATACATCCCCCCTCTGCGGAGGAACGCCTTTGAATATCCGGGATTTCTTTTTATCGCCCGCGTGTAATACCCTATGGCACTGCGGTGTCTGCTCTCCCTTTCCTCCAACTGTCCCAGCTCATAAAGAACCTCCACATTGGCCTCCATTCTGGGAGCTGTCTTCAACGCTTTCTCGAAACGCATCTTTGCCACGGCAAAAGAATCGTTCCTGAGCGCATGGTACGCTCCCAGCACAAGCCTCCGATAAACCACCGTATCCGCCTGCGTGTATGTGTCGGGCTTCTCCGTCGCCTTTACCGACTGCACCTTTTTCTTCCCGTCAAGGGTAACAATGGTCTGGGCTTTTGAAGAGCCAGCCATAAGAACAGCCCCTATCAGACAAATGATTTTCTTCATATACCACATCAATTACAATGCAAAAGTACTGCAAAAGAAGACAACCGGGACATCTTTTCCTCCCGCTTGTTCCCCGTAACTCACAGGATTGGAAAAATTACTCCGCGGTTTACGCCCCGGAAAAGCCCTGTTTAACACTCGTAACTCCGCGAGTTAGGAGGGCTAAACCGCGGAG
>CAVEJA010000226.1:0-2540 GCA_963615745.1 Duodenibacillus sp. | reverse complement strand
GTGGGTATAGAAATCCATAGTGGAAGAAACCGTATTGTAAGACGCATTTTCGAGAGCCTTGGTTTCCATGTCGTGAAACTTGACCGAGTGTATTTTGCGGGTCTGACCAAGAAAAACCTGAAGCGGGGACAGTGGCGTTACCTTGAGGCAAAGGAGGTAAGCATGTTGAAAATGGGTGCTTTTGAATAAATAGATAAAACGAAAAAAAACAATGAAAAGAACAAAAGTAGTGGATGTTCTCAAGTCCCAGGACTTTAATACCGAGGTTCTGGTAAAGGGATGGGTAAGAACTCACAGGGACAGCAAGTCTGTACACTTTATTGCGGTGAACGACGGCTCTACGATAAAGAACGTACAGGTTGTTGCGGACACGGATAAATTTGATGCGGAAACTTTCAAACAGATTACCACAGGGGCGTGTGTAAGCGTCACAGGAACTCTTGCACAAAGTCCCGGTGCGGGGCAGGCTTGTGAGATCCAAGCTACGAAGATAGAAATTCTGGGACTTTGCCCTGCCGATTACCCTATGCAGAAAAAGGGGCAGAGCTTTGAATATATGCGCCAGCACGCACATCTGCGTCTCCGTACAAATACTTTTGGTGCGGTCATGCGCATCCGGCACAATATGGCAATAGCCATTCATACCTATTTCCATGAGCACGGGTATGTCTATTTCCATACCCCCATCATCACCGCCAGCGATTGTGAGGGTGCCGGACAGATGTTCCAGGTCACTACGAAGAATCTTTACGATTTGAAAAAGGACAAAAACGGAAGTATCATCTACGATGATGACTTCTTTGGCAAACAGGCTTCCCTGACCGTTTCCGGACAATTGGAGGGCGAACTGGGGGCTACGGCATTGGGGGCGATATATACTTTCGGCCCTACTTTCCGTGCGGAAAACTCCAACACCCCTCGTCATTTGGCGGAATTCTGGATGATAGAGCCCGAAGTCGCTTTTATGAACCTTCCCGAACTGATGGAATTGGAAGAGGATTTCATCAAGTACTGTATACGCTGGGCTTTGGAACACTGCAAGGACGACCTGGAATTCCTGAACAAAATGATAGACAAAGGCTTGCTGGAACGTCTGAACAATGTTGTCAATACCGAATTTGTGCATCTGACATACACACATGGTATCGAGATATTGCAGGAAGCCATCCAGAAAGGCAGGAAATTCGAGTTCCCATGTAACTGGGGCGATGATCTCGCCAGCGAGCATGAGCGTTATCTTGTAGAGGAATATTTCAAGAAACCCGTCATCATGACCAACTATCCTAAGCAGATAAAGGCTTTCTACATGAAGATTGATGAGGAGAAGCCTGTCTGCAACGGAAAGGAAATGGAGGAAACGGTACAAGGAACAGATGTCCTGTTCCCTCAAATTGGGGAGATTATCGGAGGTTCTGTTCGTGAGGAGAATTACGACAAGCTGATGGGCGAGATAGAACGCCGCCATGTTCCCATGAAAGATATGTGGTGGTATCTGGATACCCGCAAGTATGGCACATGTCCGCATGCGGGATTTGGTCTGGGTTTTGAGCGTCTCATTCTCTTTGTTACGGGGATGCAGAATATTCGTGATGTGATACCATTCCCACGTACTCCGAATAATGCAGAGTTCTAAGGGACATTCCATAAAAGGAAAAGGAAGTCGTGCTTGTTCTCAGGCACGGCTTTCCTTATAATATATAGGTATTAAACAAAATGAGAGCCGCATGAAAAAGGATGATGCCGACATGAAGTGGCAGATACTGGATTCTGAATATCTTTTCAGAGAGCCTTGGATGACTGTGCGAAAAGACTATGTAAGACTTCCCTCTGGGGTAGAGATGCCGGACTATTACGTATTGGAATACCCGGAATGGTGCAATATCATAGCGATTACCCAGGACGGGAATATCCTGATGGAGAAACAATACAGGCACGCCCAGCAGTGTGTGGGCTACGAAATTCCTGCCGGTTGTGTCGAAAAGGGGGAAACTCCTTTAGCGGCTGCCCAAAGGGAATTGTATGAGGAGACTGGCTACGGAAAAGGGGAGTGGACACTGTTTATGAAAACCAGCCCCAATCCAGGGACAAATACCAACTACTGCTATACGTTTTTGGCGATAGGAGTGGAGCGGATTTCGGAACAGCATCTTGAAAGTACGGAGGATATCAAGGTCTTTCCCATGAGCCACGAGGAGGTTCTGGAGCTTTTGAGAAAAGACGGATTCCATCAGGCGTTGATGGCAGCTCCTTTGTGGAAATATTTCTGGAACAGAGATACCGCTGCCAACTCTGCGGTTTAGCTCTCCTGACTCTGTGCTTTAGGGAGGCAAAACTGGGCTTTTTCGAGGCGTAAAACGCGGAGTTACGGGTGCTAACTCCGCGAGTAATTTTTCTAAACCGCGGAGTTACGTTTTCAATTCGGGATATACCTTAATCCTGTTTCCAGAAAACGGATGTAAGCGGAAGGAGAATGCTGAATATCTCCAGACGGCCTGTGAGCATGAGGAATGAGCAGAGCCATTTTGCCGTATCTGGCAAGG
>CAVEJA010000225.1:0-2885 GCA_963615745.1 Duodenibacillus sp. | reverse complement strand
ATTCTGGCTGACGGTGGTGCGTTGATTATCATGAGCCACATGGGCAAGCCCAAAGGCAAAGTAAACCCCAAACTTTCTTTAAGCCAAATCAAAGACGCTGTCGCTGCAGCCTTGAATACCAATGTAACCTTCGCCCCGGATTGCGCCAAGGCGAAAGACCTTGCTGCAAATCTGAAAGCAGGTGAAGTACTTCTGCTGGAAAACCTCCGCTTCTATCCAGAGGAGGAAGGGAAACCCGTAGGTATTGACAAGGAAAGTCCGGAATACGAGGATGCGAAAAAGGCAATGAAAGCCCAGCAAAAGGAGTTCGCCAAAACTTTGGCAAGCTATGCGGACTGTTATGTCATGGATGCTTTCGGTACAGCTCACCGCAAGCATGCCTCTACCGCAGTCATTGCCGACTATTTCGACGCAGACCACAAAATGCTGGGCTACCTGATGGAGAAAGAAGTCAAGGCAGTAGACAAAGTATTGTCCAACATCAAGCGTCCGTTCACGGCTATCATGGGCGGTTCCAAGGTTTCTACCAAAATCGGTATCATTGAGAACCTGATGGACAAAGTAGACAACCTCATTCTCTGTGGCGGTATGACATACACCTTTGCCAAGGCACAGGGCGGAACGGTGGGAAAATCTATCTGCGAAAACGACAAATTGGATCTGGCTCTCTCCGTCATTGCCAAAGCAAAAGAGAAAGGCGTGAACCTCGTTTTGGGAACAGACTCTGTCGTAGCAGACGATTTCTCCAATGACGCCAACACACAGGTTACCCCCAGCGGACAGATTCCCGACGGATGGGAAGGTCTGGACGCAGGTCCCGATTCAAGGAAGGCTTTCGCCAAAGCGATAGAAGGCAGCAAGACAATTCTGTGGAACGGCCCTGCTGGTGTCTTTGAATTCGACAACTTTACGGCAGGAAGCCGTGCCATTGGCGAGGCTGTAGCCAAAGCTACCGCCGAAGGCGCATTCTCCCTTATTGGAGGTGGTGACTCCGTAGCCTGCGTAAACAAATTCGGACTTGCGGACAAAGTGTCCTACATCTCTACAGGTGGCGGTGCTCTGCTTGAAGCTATTGAAGGCAAAGTTCTTCCTGGTGTAGCTGCTATTTTGGGTGAGAAATAATCATCATCAACCTTATAAGAAAGCAACTTGGCGAAGAACTTTTGCCAGGTTGCTTTTTTCTTTCATCATGAACATACATTTCCACAAACCATTTATCCAGGGAGCGGTTGCCCTGCTGTGCATCGGCCTGTCCTTGTCTTGCAGCCCATCCTCACCAAAGCAAGAGAAAAAAGGCCTCAACAGGGACAGCTGTATCATCATCGGAATGTTGCCGACACTGGACTGCGTACCATTCTACTATGCGAGAGAGAACCGCATCTATGAGAAACTGGGATTACAGGTGAAATTCGTGTTTGCCAATTCCCAAATGGACTTGGACGAGTACTTGGAAAAAGGATATGTGGATGTCGCCGCATCTGACATTTTCAGAACAATTCTCCAGCAAAACAAGAAAAAAGACATCAGATTTCTGGTTTGTTCCCCAAGGAAATGGGAAGTCTATACCAACAGAAAGCTGCGTATAAACAAATATGACCATCTCGGTGACCGCATGATAGGTATGGCGCGGAACTCCGTTCCGGACTATATCTGCGATTCCATCAGTACAAAGATAAAGCCCGGGAAAGGAATATTGCTGAAAGCACAAATCAATGATGTGTCCCTGCGTCTGCAAATGCTCAACGAGGGACAGCTTGACGCTGCCGTTCTTCCCGTTCCACTCACAGAGAAAGCAAAAGCCCGCAAGCACATAAAGCTGAAACCCTCCTTTTCCCAGGAAGGACTGGCAGGCTTTTCCATCAATACAAAAAGCATGAAGAGGCATGCGAAAAATGTCAGTCTGCTGCTAAAAGCCTACAACGCTGCGGTAGACAGTTTGAAAAGCCATCCCGCCTACGGCATAACCAACACACTGCTCTCCCGTTTCGGAATGGACAGTATTCCTTCCTCCGTCATCAAAAGCCCCCTTCTCTGCCATCTGTCCTCCCCCAAAGGCAAGGACATCTCCGCTGCCGTTTCCTGGGCAAAGCGCAGGAAATTCGCCAAGGAGGAATATACTGGCGACACATTGGTGTATCCAAACGCCCCAAGAAACAAATGAGTACCTTTACAGACAGCTATACATACTGCATCACCGCCTTGGAAAGCCAGGAACTGGTAAAATCCTTCAGAGTACTTCGGAATCTGATACAGGAAACCGGCGACTGGTCGCTTGTCCAAGACTTGGAAAACATTACCCGAAACTACACTTTGCTGCTGGAGTATTTCCAAAAAGGAATGAACGACCCCAAGCGGAAAGAACTGCACACAGGCTTTATCAAGCAATGCCTCACCCTGGCAGACAAGGCAAAGAACACATACCAATCCTCCCATTCCCTTTCCGAATATGCCGCACGGCTGAAGAAATACAGGGGAGACTGGAACTTGCAGGAAATCCTTGAACAGACTATCCGCCTGCAGCGACAGACCTTATTCCTTCGTATGTCCCAGGATGAAACAAGTCTGGAAGCAGAAAAGAAGTACGAAGAGGCTTTGGAAGAACTCTTCCATCAGGTCTGGGCATCCCCACTGTGGGAAGAAAGCACGGCAGAATATGCGCGGAAGCATCTCTTCTCCTCTGACATAGAAAAGGAAATAAAGCTCGTCCTGCTCAGTGCGACCACCCTCGGAACGCTGTATCTCTTTGACGAAAACAAAATCTCCGTACTCGTCAAAGCCTATGAACATGAGGATACGGAGATTCGGGAGAGAGCATTCATAGGGCTTGTTCTCACCATGATGGTTTTCGGCAACAGGATGAAGTTCTATCCAACCCTCCACAACAG
>CAVEJA010000224.1:0-5017 GCA_963615745.1 Duodenibacillus sp. | reverse complement strand
GTACACAGATACAGTCTTCGACGCTCTCCGCCCGAAAGCTTATATATATAATTGTGTTGCTGTTCCGGCGAAAAGAGGAAATACTGGAGCAATTGGGAAGCCGTCATCTTTTTTCCTCCCCCTAAATCCACATATTCCGCAATATCCCGAATAGCGTCAATCACCGTCATCTGGGTATCGAAAGCCATTCCCTCCTGTGAGTAATAGCCGAATCTGACCGTCTCACCGACAGAGAAACTTCCGCTATCCGGCTTGACGAGCCCTAAAAGCAGCTTGATAAATGTGGTCTTGCCCGTGCCGTTGTTTCCTACAATGCCCATTTTCTCGTATCGGGAGAAGTTATAGTAGAAGTCTTTCAGTATAACCCTGCCCGGATATGCCTTGCTGATATAATTCGCTTCAAAAATCTTGCTTCCTATGTAGGTATTCTTGACTTGCAGGACCACCCGTTTCTCCTCTATATTCT
This sequence comes from Duodenibacillus sp., assembly GCA_963615745.1. GTDB lineage: Bacteria > Bacteroidota > Bacteroidia > Bacteroidales > Bacteroidaceae > UBA6382. The sequence continues at coordinate 4,551 of CAVEJA010000224.1, read as the reverse complement.
GCTTGGCCTTCTTCTCTATCTCATAGAAATTATCTTTTCTGTACCGTGCTTTATGACCTCTCGCACAAGGCATCCTGCGCATCCAGTCCAGCTCTTTCCTATACAAATTGTTGGCACGGGCAATCTCACTGTTCCTGACATCTATCCTCTCCTGCCGTTTCTCAAGATAATAGCTGTAATTTCCCTTGTATGAATATATGGTTCTATCGTCCAGTTCCAGTATTTCCGTGCAGACCCTGTCCAGAAAATATCTGTCATGTGTCACCAACAGCATGGATATGTTCCTGTCTTCCAGATAACGCTCCATCCATTCTATCATCTCTATGTCCAAATGGTTGGTGGGCTCGTCCAGCACCAGCAAATCCGGTTCCATCATCAGGACATTCGCCAAAGCCACCCGCTTCATCTGTCCGCCCGACAACTGTGATATTTTCTGGTTGAAATCTGTAATCTTCAGCTGACTGAGAACCTGCTTGATACGCATCTCATAGTTCCAAGCCCCCAAGGCATCCATCCTTTCCATCAGGGAGGACAAGTCCCCGGCATTGGTTTCCAATGCGCGGGTGTACTCTTTAATGAGTTCCGTCACATCATTTCCATGCTGGAAACACGCTTCCAGCACAGTATATTCCTCAGGATAGTGCGGATGTTGGGAGAGATAACCTACGCGGAGGTCGTTTCGGAAGACAATCTGTCCGCTGTCATAATCCTCATCCCCACATATAATATCCAGCAACGAGGTCTTTCCCGCCCCGTTACGGGCTATCAACCCCACATGGCGGCCCTCCTCTATGCTGAAAGATATGTTTTCAAACAGTACATGGCTTCCGTAAGTCTTGGTAAGCCCCTGTACATCCAATACAGAATTTGCCATAATTGTATGCGAAAGTAGGAATTTTTTCGGTAAATCATGAAAAAAACAGGCACGAGAGCCGTCCTTTCTAAAGAAAATATTACCTTTGCACCACATTACAACGTTGAAACGATCCTTTCAACACTTGAAATCACACTATTATTTTAATTCAAAAAGCTCATAGAAGCACGCCTTCTTTGTGAGTGAACCACACACTAACACATTATGCCAAATTTCAACAAGTATGACTTGATGGACATGAGCAACGAGGAATTACTCGATGTCGCCCATGGATTGAATATATTTCCAACAGAAAAAGACAGCAAAGAAGAGGTCGTATACCAGATTATCGAGGAACAAGCCGTGAGAGGGGCCAACGAGCCCGCCCCCCGGCGCAGACAGCGTATCTCCAAGACGAAAACTGAAGCGGAGCATATCGTCTCTGCCACAAAAGACAAATCCCAGTCTCTGGAGAAGAAGAGAACCCGCAAAAGCGTTTCCAAGAAAGATGCGGACGACAAGGTAGAGACCCCGGAAGATACCTCTTCGGAAAATACAGCCGGGAAAACGGAAAGCCCTGCCCCGGAAAAGAAGAAAAGAGTACGCTCCACTGCAAAAGCAGCAAAGGCGGAGACCACAGAGGAACAGAAAGTTGAAGCCCCCGTTTCCACGGAACAGGAAATACCTTTTGCCGTAGAGACCGTCTCCCAGAAGGCGGCCGCTCCCGCAGAAACGGACATTCCTGTTGAAGAACCCAAGGAAGCAGCCATCAAAAAGCCCGTCCTCTCCGAGAAGAAAGAAGAAGAGTCCGATTTTATCATTCTCAAGGATGTTCCCAACATCAGCAATGAGATAGAGGAAGATCTGGCGGGAACTCTCCATACAGCCAACGAATCCGGTACCGCCTCCGCTTCCTCCCAGAGGAAGACCTCTGCCAATGGCAACAACCGCAATGGCTCCACCTATGATTTCGAGGACGTGCTGACAGGAAGCGGTGTTTTGGAAGTCGCTCAGGAAAACTACGGATTCCTGCGTTCCTCCGATTACAATTACCTCACCTCTCCCGACGACATCTATGTGCCGCAGACTATCATCAAAACATACGGACTAAGCACCGGTGATGTCGTGGAGGGAACTATCAGAGTGCCCAAAGAAAACGAGAAATACTTCTCATTGAGCCGTATCACAAGGATAAACGGCAGACTTCCGCAGGAAATCAGAGACCGAGTTCCTTTTGAACACCTCACCCCACTCTTCCCCGACGAGAAATTCAAACTCTGCAAAGGATATGACGACAACCTTTCCGTCCGTCTGGTAGACTTGTTCACCCCCATAGGAAAAGGGCAGAGAGCGTTGATCGTCGCCCAACCGAAGACGGGAAAGACCACTCTTATGAAGGACATCGCCAACGCCATCGCCGCCAACAACCCCGAAACCTATCTGATGATGCTTCTTATCGACGAGAGGCCGGAGGAGGTGACGGACATGGCACGCACCGTCAATGCGGAGGTTATCGCCTCTACCTTTGACGAGCCTGCGTCACAGCATGTCAAAATCGCAGGACTGGTTTTGGAAAAAGCCAAGAGAATGGTGGAGAGCGGTCATGATGTTGTCATCTTCCTGGACTCCATTACCCGCCTCGCCCGCGCCTACAACACCGTAGCACCCGCCAGCGGAAAAGTCCTGACGGGAGGTGTGGATTCCAACGCCCTGCAAAAGCCCAAACGTTTCTTCGGAGCTGCCCGCAACATAGAGGGAGGCGGTTCGCTGACAATCATCGCTACGGCATTGATCGATACCGGCAGCAAGATGGACGAAGTCATCTTCGAGGAATTCAAAGGCACAGGAAACATGGAATTGCAGTTGGATCGCTCCCTCAGCAACAAGCGCATATTCCCGTCCATCAACTGCGTTGCATCCAGTACAAGGCGCGATGACCTGTTGCAGGATGATCTGACACGTGACAGAATGTGGATTCTACGCAAGGTCATTGCCGACATGAAACCCATTGAAGCCATCAACAAAATCATGGAACTCATCAAAAAGACCCGTGACAACAACGAGTTCCTGATCTCCATGAACTCATAGAGAACAGGGCAGTTCCGTCTTGCGAAAAATTACTCCGCGTTTTAGCACTCGTAACTCCGCGATTTACGAGTGTTAAAACGGGCTTTTTCGAGGCGTAATTCCGTATAACAATTTTTCTAAACCGCGGAGTTACGACCGCTATCTCCCCGAGATGTTAAATAGCGGATAAACGAATGTTAAAACAATTCTCGGAGATGAAGACTTGAGGTATCTGTTTCCGATGCCTGCCGCCCCCTATTCCTATCCGTCAAACCCCATAACAATCCCCCAAACCGACATGCCGGTTTGGGGGATTGCGCCATATATCACATATCCGGCACGCTTATACAATGTGCCATTTATCCTACACAGGAGAAGGAAAGAGCCTTAGAAAGGCAGGTCGTTTACAGACCCCTCGTCCGAAGAAGCAGCTCCAAGCGGATCCGCTTCCGGCGTTGCAGGCTCGGGAGCGGCAGCAGCCGGAGCAGCACCATGCACAACTCTCCACGCACGAATGGAGTTATACCATCTGCCATTGTATTCATGAGCGTCCACATCACAAGAGACAGTCACCTCATCTCCCACTTTCAGATTGAACTGTTGCAGTTTGTCCTCTCCCCAAACATTGAAACAGCACTTCTTGGGATAGGTATCATGGGTTTCTATTACAAAATCCTGAGACTTCCATGGCTGGGAAGTACGAGCGGAAACACCTGTCCGAGGCTCTGCCGCAACAATAATTTTACCTTGAATATCCATATTTCTGTTCGCGTATTTTGTACAAAGGTAACACTCTTCTCCTAATAAGCGGCAACAAATTCCGAAAATCATTTCTCTCTTCTTGCCTTTTCTCCATGCGTCTTTCCTTAAAATCCATACCACATGGATGTAAGAAAAGCATCAAACATTGGGATTTTTCAAGATAAATACACTACCTTTGTAACAAATAATAAGTAAAAACCACGGATATGAAATACGTAGTAACAAGCACTCTGCTTTACGGTCGCCTTCAAACAATTGACCGCGTAATCACCCAGAAAAACAGTATTCCCATCTTGTCCTGTTTCCTTTTCCAGCTCAACAAGGAGCAACTGGAAGTAACAGCGACCGACAATGACACTACGCTCAAGTGTACCATGCCTCTCACGGAGAGCGACGGAGACTGCTCGTTTGCAGTTCCTGCCAAGCAGTTCCTGGACATCCTCAAGGAAATTCCAGAGCAGCCCCTATCTATAGAGTACAACCCCACCACGCTGCAAATAGACATCATCTATCAAAGCGGACATTTCTCTCTGCAGGCAGAGCCTGCCGACGAGTTCCCCACCCTGAAAGAACACACGGGAGAGGTGAACAAGATCACGCTGCAAGCCAACACACTCAGCAAGAGCTTCGCTTCTGCCATCATCGCAGCTTCAAACGACGAGGCGCGAAAGGTCATGAACGGCCTGTTTGTAGACATCACACCGCAGGATCTCTCCGTTGTAGCCAGTGACGGTCACAAGCTTGTATGCTACAAAATCCTCTGTGACACCAACAATACTACCACGAACTTCATCCTCCCCCGCAAGCCTGCGACTTTGCTGCGCTCTATCATCGACAAGATGAGCGGGGAAATCACCCTGTACACATAC
>CAVEJA010000223.1:0-3641 GCA_963615745.1 Duodenibacillus sp. | reverse complement strand
CTTTTCCGCCTACAAGGTCTCAAACTACCCCAGTTACCCCTATTACTGATTCGTTTACCCCAATCACTTTTTCGACAAAACCAGGGTAAATCATTCCATTCTTTCTCTTTATTTTTGCGGAAAAATAAACTGGAATCATGGAAAGCATAGCGTATCTGAGCTCCATTGAGGAGTACAACAACCTGTTTGGTTTCAAGACAATGCACCCTTTGGTGAACTATGTCGAGTTCGACGCTCCGAAAGCTATCAACATAGGACGGCGGATGCTCGGATTTTATTGTCTTTTCTTGAAAGAAACCCAGGGCTGTGTCATCAACTACGGCAAGACGAAATACGATTTTGATGACCAGACCATTGTTTGTATGGCTCCCGGACAGACCATAGAGTTCCTCGCCGTAGAGGGAAAGCCTGCCAAGGCAAAGGGAATCATCTTTCATCCGGACTTCATTCACGGAACACAACTTGAGAAGAAGATGAAGACATACTCCTTCTTTTCCTATGCCAGCAACGAGGCTCTGCACCTTTCCGAGGACGAGAGAATGACCATCATCAGCTGTATGCGGATTATCAAATCCGAGTTACAACACCCCATTGACAGACACACCCGGAATCTGGTCTGCTCCGACATTGAATTGATTCTGGATTATTGTCTTCGTTTCTACGAGCGGCAATTCGCCACACGGCAGGATCTGAACATCACCGCCCTTTCCAGATTCGAGAAACTGGTCAATGACTATATCTCCTCCGGGAAAATGGAAAAGGACGGTCTGCCTACCGTAAAATACTTTGCGGAAAAGGTTTTCCTCTCTCCGAACTATTTCGGGGACATGGTAAAGGCTGAAACAGGGAAAACCGCACAGGAATACATATCCCTGCGCCTCTTTGACTATGCCAAAAAGCAGCTTTCCACCACAGAGATGAGCGTCAAACAAATTGCCGCCTTGCTTGGATTCAAGCACTCTCCCCATTTTGTACGTTTCTTCAAGAAACATTCCGGGATCACTCCCACAGAATACAGAAAAGCAATTTAGTCCCCCAACCAAAAATTTACGACAATGAAACACCCTTGGATTCTCGTCATCTGTTTCATGATGACTGTTTTCAACCCTGTCAAACCCATTACAAATATGAAAGATACCATTCTTGACAACAAACAACAAAGCATTATCGCCATTGCCTCTCTGGAAGCGAAAGGAGATCTGACGAACCTTTCCACCGCGATAAACGAAGGATTGGACAATGGACTGACCGTAAATCAAATCAAGGAAATCCTCTCCCAGCTCTACGCCTACACAGGCTTTCCACGCTCGCTCAACGCTCTTGGCACATTACAAAAAGTCATCGAGGAAAGAGCCAAAGCAGGAAAAAAGACAGAAGAGGGGAAATCCAACTCTCCCCGTCCCAGAGATTTCGATGCGCTGAAAGAGGGAACAAGAATACAGACTCTCCTCCGGGGAGGCGTACCTCTCGACTATTCCTTCTGTCCAGCCGAGGACTACTACCTGAAAGCCCATCTTTTTGGAGACATTTTCTCCGGGGATATTGTCACCTATGCCGAGAGGGAGATAGCCACCATCAGCGCACTTTCTTCCATAGAAGGTGTCGCTCCCCAATTGGCATCCCATGTCAAAGGGGCACGGAATATGGGAGTTTCGGATGAGGAAATACGCCATATCCCTGTCATTCTCTCAGCAAAAACAGGCGAAAAGGAAGCATGGCGGGCAAAAGAAGCGATAGCGCAAGTTTACAACAGCCCTCTGACAGAGCAGAAACCTATGACCGACATGAGCTTCCCCAAAGGAAAGCCCAACACTGCCTACGCCAAATACTTCATCGGAAACAGCTATATACAAAGCCTTGTGGAGGGGAAAACACCTGTTTCCAACGTTACATTTGAACCCGGATGCCGCAACAACTGGCATATCCACCATGCTTACCGACAGATTCTCATCTGCGTAGGAGGAGAAGGATGGTATCAGGAATGGGGCAAACCCGCAAGAAAGCTCAAAGCAGGGGATGTAGTGGAAATTCCTGCCGAGGCAAAGCACTGGCACGGAGCTACCAGGAACTCCTGGTTCCAGCACATTGTCCTGCACGTAGACGAAGGAACAAACCCAAGCAACGAATGGCTTGAGCCTGTAAACGACGAGCATTACATGGCTTTATAACGCAATCAGCATACAACCAACCATTAAATCAGACACTATGTACCTTGAACACATCAACGGCCCTGCCGATATTAAGAAACTTACCATTGAGCAGTTATCCGTCCTTGCAGACGAAACCCGTCACCATCTGTTGAAGAAACTTAGCGAACACGGAGGACATATCGGACCCAATCTGGGTATGGTAGAAGCGACTGTCGCCCTCCACTATGTATTCAACTCTCCCGAAGACAAGATCGTTTTCGATGTTTCCCATCAAAGCTATCCCCATAAGATTCTTACAGGGCGCAAGGAAGCCTTCATGGATTCCGCCCATTACGATGATGTCTCCGGCTACAGCGAGCCTTCGGAAAGTGCGCATGACCACTTCGTGATTGGTCACACCTCAACCTCCATCAGTCTGGCTTTCGGACTTGCCAAAGGACGCGACTTGCTTGGAGGCAAGGAAAACATCATCGCCGTTATCGGAGACGGCTCTCTCAGCGGAGGCGAAGCCTTGGAGGGACTGGATGTCGCAGGCTCTGAATTGCGCAGTAATCTCATCATCATTGTCAATGACAACCAGATGTCCATTGCCGAGAATCATGGGGGAATCTACCATAACCTCCAGCTGCTTCGCCAGACCCGCGGGGAAGCGGAATGCAATTTATTCAAGGCAATGGGCTTGGATTACATCTACGTTCATGAGGGAAACCATGTCGCAAAGCTCGTAGAAGCATTCCAGAAAGCAAAAGACACGACAAAGCCCTTGGTAGTACATATCAACACCGTAAAGGGAAAAGGACTGAAGTTTGCCGAGGAGGACAAGGAGAACTGGCACTGGGGAATGCCTTTCAATCTGGAGACAGGAGAGCGGGATACAGCCTTTACAGGAGAAAACTACGGAGACCTCACCGCCACACACCTTTTGAACCTTATGCCCAAGCACCCGGAACTGGTTGCCGTCACCTCTGGAACTCCCTCTGTCTTTGGATTCAATGCACAGCGACGCAAGCAGGCGGGTCGTCAGTTCGTGGATGTAGGTATTGCGGAGGAGACTGCCGTGGCCATGTCTTCGGGCATTGCAAAGCGCGGAGGAAAACCGGTTTGGGGAGTTTACAGCACTTTCATACAGCGAACCTACGACCAGTTGTCGCAAGACCTCTGTATTAACGACAATCCCGCCCTTATACTCGTCTTCGGAGGCGGAATAGAGAGTTTGAACGATGTGACCCACACCTGTTTCTACGATATTCCGCTACTCTGCAACATCCCCAACCTCATCTATCTGTCACCGTCCTGCAAGGAGGAATACCTCGCCATGCTGGACTGGGCTGTCGCTTACAGAGAGCATCCTGTCGCAATACGGATTCCTGTAAACGGGGTCATTTCCCGTCCAAACATCCAAGTAGCAAAGACAGACTGGTCTCTGCCCCGATATGAGACGACCCGCCAAGGCAGGGAAGTAGCCATTTTGGGCTTGGGAACTTATTTCCA
>CAVEJA010000222.1:0-3147 GCA_963615745.1 Duodenibacillus sp. | reverse complement strand
GGATGCCGAGTGCGCCAACTACGAGAAACAGATTCTTTCCTATGGTGGCATACACGGACACAAAGCCATCGGCTTCCTGTACGCTCATCAGCACATATCCGTTCCATGCCATAAGCGTGGAAATACACATGAGAATAAGCGAAATCCATGAATAAACCTTGTCACTGTTGGGCGATTTCTTTCCGTTATGTCTGATAGTAAGGAACTGCCAGAGAGTGAACAACAGCAGCAATGGCGGGAAGATAAGATTGACGAGCGTGTTGGGAATAAAGATGATGCGGAAGATAATCACGATAAATCCCAGTAGAATGATGGGCATGAACAAGGGAAGGGTACTCTTGATCTGTGTTCCGTTCAGACGGATGAGCAGTGAAACCAATATGATGGTGACGAGCCAGGAGAAATTGACAAGGAGGTCGGATGCCATAATGATGAAGTTATGGTGCATGAAGATCTTGATAATCATGATGGCGATAGTGAAGAGAAAGAGGCTTCCCGCCACAATAATGCAATCCATTTTGAGCTGCATATCCTTGTTTTCCTTCAGTTGTTTGATTTTTCTCATCAGAAGACGCACGATAATATTGCTCAAGACAAATGCCAAGGAGATGTAGAATACGACAAAAAGAATGAGCCCGAAGATGATGGAGCCGCGCCATTCGCTGCGCACATGGTTGTATTCATAGTTTTTGTTCCCGTATTTGTCCGACCAGTCACGTTTCACTTCCTTGAGAACAAGGGGAAGAGAACTTAATGTTGTGAAGTAATTGCGGTCTCCATTAATGAAAATGCTTCTCTGAATATCTTTATAACGTTGTTGCGCATAGGAGAAAACTTCTTTCAAATGCTGTTGCAAGTCTTCATAATGCTCGTTGTCACGACTGAGATCCGCACGCATTTTTGTGTATTGCTTGAGGATGATCTGGGCGAATTTCAAACATTCCAGTCTGTCCTCTTGCCCTTTCTTGGACAGAATAAAAGGATGTTTCTTTGCTTGCAGGGAGTCCTGTATGAGGTGTAAGCTGTCCGCATGGCTCATCTTTCCCCCTTTTGTATGGTGAGGATGCCCGTGTGCCTTTTTCTTGGAAAGGGATGGCGGCAGCATTTTCAATGTTTCTATAAGCTCCGTATAGCGGGCTATTTCCACATCCATCTTGTGCATGATGTCGTCATAGGGGATCATGTGTGCGGTAAAGTCCCGATACTGCTCGGCGGCTTCATGGCAGGCATAGGTGAGATTGAACGTGTAACTGGTCTTCTGAGAGTATAGCATCAAGGCAATCTGACCGCTTTTCTGCATCGTGTTCACCATTTCCTGATGTTGTCTTTCGGAGGAAGCCTTTATCAAAGCAGTGGTTTGCTTCAGGTCATGGTGGTTCATGGCAAGTTCTACACGCAGAACGCTAAGTGTCTGCTCCAGATTTTTCTCGTTCAAAACCGCTTGGGTATGAAGAGCAATGGTAAGGAAAGAAAAGAGTACAAGAAATTTTTTCATACGGAAAATGCTGATAAGCCTACAAAGGTAAGGAGAAAAACAAATAAGAAAGAGAAACAGTCTGAAAAAGAAAAAGAATTAGTTGGCGGTTATAGAAGGCGGATGTGCGAGAAGCCCTTGGGGAAGGGATAAAGAAAAATATGCGGGATGATACAATAAAAAGAGGCTTGCGGAGTTACTTAAAGGTATGAAAAGAATCTTTTTCTTTTTGATATGGACGACCTTTTTCGTGCCATCGGTCTGTGCGCAAACGGATGTCGCCTTTACCCATTTCTGGATGATGGAACCCCAATTTAACCCTGCGGCGGTGGGTATTCGTCCTAATCTGCGGGTGATGGGATGTTACAGCAATCAGATGAGCGGCTATACGGACAACCCCAAAACCATGTTTCTGGGGGCGGATACGCCATTTCATCCCAATCATGCGGTGGGAATGTATTTCTTGAACGATGAGATAGGAGCGTTTTCCCACAAGCGGGTGGCGGTGGAGTATGCCTGGCGTTTCAGATTATGCGGAGGACTGTTGTCCTTGGGAGTGCAGGGAGAGATCCTCAATGAGGGACTGGATGGGGGAAAATTGGATGTGGAGGACACGAGCGATCCCGCCATTCCGTCCGGAACTGTGAATGGAAACAGGATTGACGGGGCGGCTGGCATATACTATTCCCATCCTTTGTTTTATATAGGAGTGTCTTCTTTGCACCTGACCTCTCCTACTGTGACTATGGGGGGGAAGAATCAGGTGGATGTAAAAAGGTCGTATTATTTTACGGCAGGGTACAATATTGCTCTGTCAAATCCGTTATATACCATACATCCTTGTGCGCGTTGGATGTACGATGGCGTTAGCGACAGAACGGACTTGTCCATTCGGGCGCAGTATGCCAATGAAAAGCAGCGGCTTTTCGCCGGGGTGAGTTACAGTCCTTCTGTCTCAGCGGCATTGTTCGTGGGAGGTATGTTCCACGGTGTGGTGCTGAGTTACTCTTACGAGGCTTACACGGGGGGAGTAGGACTGGGCAATGGCGCGCACGAGCTGACTTTGAGTTACGAGATAGACATCAATTTGGCAAAGAAAGGAAAGAACAAGCACCAAAGTGTGAGGTTGCTGTAAAGAGAAAGATAATAAGACAGGACAATAAAGAATCAGTGATATGAACCATAAAGAGATAAGTAACGTTTTGTTGGCAGGGCTGTCCGCATTGTTTCTGCTGACTTCCTGTTTCGGTATAGGGAAGATGGGCGACACTCTTTCCGGAGGAGAGGTGATAGGAGTTTCCGGGAAACGCTATTCAGAGCCTGCTCCTTATGGAATGGTGAATGTGGAAAGAGGCTTCTTGAAGATGGGGCTGTCCGAGAACGACAGCCTTTGGGGGGCTGACATCCCTTCCAAGGAGATTTCTGTGGACGGTTTTTGGATGGATCAGAAGGAGGTGACGAACTCCATGTACCGCCAGTTTGTCTATTGGGTGAGGGACTCCATTCTCCGTGAGCGTCTGGCTGACCCGAATTATGCGGGTGAGGAAGAGTATAAGATTACGGAGGATGCGGAAGGAAATCCTCTGGAAAAGCCTTATCTGGACTGGTCAAGGCGGCTCCCATCCAAGAATATGACGGAGGGGGAAGAGGCTGCTTACAACAGTCTGTATGTG
>CAVEJA010000221.1:0-5645 GCA_963615745.1 Duodenibacillus sp. | reverse complement strand
ACTACAGACACATTGAATATAGATGGTGCGGAGAAAGTACTGAATGCCGACCACTATGGGCTGACCAAAGTAAAGGAACGTATATTGGAATATCTGGCGGTATGCCAGATGAAGTCGGACTTGAAGTCTCCCATCCTTTGCTTTTACGGACCTCCCGGAGTGGGAAAAACATCTTTGGGCAAGAGCATTGCCAAGGCTCTCCACCGTAAGTATGTCAGAGTATCTTTGGGTGGCGTGCATGATGAGAGCGAGATTCGCGGGCATCGCCGCACCTATGTGGGGGCAATGCCGGGGCGGATTATCAAGAGTCTGGCAAAGTGTGGCTCCAGCAATCCCGTCTTTGTCTTGGATGAAATTGACAAGGTTTCCAGTCAGAATATCAATGGCGACCCGTCTTCCGCCTTGCTTGAGGTATTGGATCCCGAGCAGAACACGGCTTTCCATGACAATTTCCTGGATATAGACTATGACCTTTCCCATGTGTTGTTCATTGCGACAGCCAATACTTTAAGCACCATTCCTACTCCTTTGCTGGATAGAATGGAGCTGATAGAGGTGAACGGATATATTACGGAAGAGAAGATAGAGATTGCCAAACGTTTCCTTGTACCTAAAGCAAAGGAGAATGCGGGTTTCAGTCGTCGAAGCCGTGATGGTGTCACCAAGGCGGGACTGGAGAAAATTATAGAGCAATATACTCGTGAAAGCGGTGTGAGGCAGTTGGAGAAACAGCTGAATAAGATATACCGCAAGATGGCATACCAGTTTGTCAAAGGGGAGGAAAAATCCCGCAAGTCCGTCAGCCCCGAGGAGATTGTCGGCTATTTGGGACAGCCTCCTTTCAGCCGTGACACCTATCAGGGCAATGATTTTGCCGGTGTCGTTACGGGACTTGCATGGACATCCGTGGGAGGAGAGATATTGTATATCGAGACCAGTCTGAGCGAGGGAAAAGGAAGCCATCTCACCCTTACAGGAAATTTGGGAGATGTCATGAAAGAATCCGCAGTACTGGCATTGGAATATATCAAAGCCCATTGCGCAAGTCTGGACATCAATCCCAAGATTTTTGAGAATTGGAATATTCATATCCATGTGCCTGAAGGTGCGGTTCCCAAAGACGGCCCTTCCGCCGGTATCACGATAGCTACCTCTATAGCATCCGCCATTACCCAGAGAAAGGTACGAAAGAACACAGCCATGACGGGCGAGATAACGCTTCGGGGAAAGGTACTCCCCGTGGGAGGTATCAAAGAGAAGATATTGGCTGCCAAGCGTGCGGGGATAACCTCTATCATTCTAAGCAGGGAGAATACCAAGGATATTGCGGAAATAGACGCAATCTATCTGGAAGGATTGACATTCGACTATGTGGATACCATAGAAGATGTGTTTGCCCTGGCGTTGCTGGAAGAGAAAGTGGAGCGTCCTGTGGAATATTCAATAGAGAAACAAGAGAACAAATAATCGGAATCCGCCATATTCCAGCAGTTTATGCAGTTTGAACTATTACAAAAATCTTCCTCTTGCAATGCACGGGCGGGCGTAATAGAGACCGACCATGGAAAGATAGAGACTCCTATCTTTATGCCTGTGGGTACGGTAGGCTCTGTAAAAGGAGTGCATCTTCCGGAATTGATGAACGATATTCAGGCGCAGATTATTTTGGGAAACACCTATCATTTATATTTGCGTCCGGGAATTGACATCATAAAAAAGGCGGGAGGACTGCATAAATTCAATGGATTCAGCCGTCCCATGCTGACAGACAGCGGAGGCTTCCAAGTGTTTTCCTTGTCTGGAATCCGCAAACTTACTCCCGATGGTTGCGAGTTCAGATCGCATATAGACGGCAGCCGGCATTTTTTCTCGCCAGAGAAAGTGATGGATATAGAGCGTGCCATCGGTGCGGACATTGTCATGGCATTTGACGAATGCTCTCCGGGAACTGCGGATTACGCCTATGCGCGCAAAAGTCTGAACCTTACCCACAAGTGGCTGGAGCGATGCTTCAAGCGTTTCAATGAGACAGAGCCTCTGTATGGTTATTCTCAGAGTCTCTTCCCTATTGTACAAGGATGCGTTTACAAGGACTTGCGACAGGAGAGCGCGCATTTTGTTACTCAGTTCGAAGCGGACGGCTATGCCATAGGCGGGCTTGCAGTAGGAGAACCCACTGAGAAAATGTATGAGATGATAGAGGTTGTCAATGAGATTCTGCCTCAGGACAAGCCCCGGTATCTGATGGGAGTGGGTACGCCTTCCAATATTCTTGAAGGAATAGAGAGAGGTGTGGATATGTTTGACTGCGTTATGCCTACACGGAATGGACGGAATGCCATGTTGTTTACTTCCCGGGGTGTGATGAATATGCGTAACAAGAAATGGGAAGAGGATTTCTCGCCTGTGGATGAATACGGAACCAGCTATGTGGACAGCATATACAGCAAGGCTTATCTGCACCATTTGTTCAAGGCGAAGGAGCTGTTGGCAATGCAGATTGCCTCTATCCATAACCTTGCCTTTTATCTATGGCTGGTCAAAGAGGCGAGAAAGCATATCCTTGCCGATGATTACAGGGAATGGAAATCGGTTATGATTCCGCAGTTGGAGAGAAGATTGTAGTAGGTAGATGGCGGAGAGAGAAAAACTAAAACAAGTGTTGCAGTATCTGCGCTTGACGATGATTGACCGATATATCATAAAGAAATTTATCGGCACATTCGTTTTCTCCCTGCTGCTCATCATTTCCATTGTCATTGTCTTTGATTTCAACGAGCGTATTGACAAGTTTACGAGCAGCCATGCCCCGTGGCAGAAGATTGTGTTCTATTATTTGAATTATATCCCCTATTTTGCCAATCTGCTCAGTTCCCTGTTCGTATTCATTTCTGTCATACTTTTCACCTCGAAATTGGCGGACAATTCGGAGATTATAGCCATGCGTTCCAACGGAATGAGCTTCAAACGCCTGCTCAAACCCTATATGGTGGCTGCGGGAATGATAGCGGTGGTAAGCTATGTCTTGGGCGGATATGTCATTCCTCAGTGTAACGAGCATCGGATTGACTTTGAAAGCAAATATATCAAGAAGCAACGGGTGACGGAAATTGCCAACGCACAGCTTCAGGTAAGCCCTGGAACGGTCGCTTTCTTCCAGAACTTCAACATAGAAAGCAAGAGCGGGTACAATTTCAGTCTGGACCAGTTCAGCAAGAAAAAGATGGTTTCCCATCTCACGGCATCCAGCATCCAGTATGACACGCTTTCGGATGTGCGTTACAAGTGGAAGCTTTCCAATTACACCATACGCCGTTTGAAGGGTATGCACGAGGAAATCGTTTCCGGGGCAGGCATGGATACCATTGTGGAGATAGAGCCTTCGGACTTGCTTTACACGCGCAACCAGCAGGAAACAATGACGACACCGCAAATCAAGGAGTATATCTCCAAGCAGAAAATGCGCGGTGCGGCTAATATCAGTACTTTCGAGGTGGAATATTACCGCCGCTTTGCTTCCGCCTTTGCCGCCTTTATACTGACTTTTATCGGTGTAAGCCTTTCCTGTGAGAAGAAGAAAGGAGGTATGGGATTTTCCCTGGGCTTGGGACTGGCTCTCAGTTTCGCCTATATTCTTTTCTCCACCGTCTCCTCTACTTTTGCCATTAACGCCAACTGGCCTCCTCTTCTGGCAGTTTGGATTCCCAATATTATATTTATAGGTATAAGCGCATACTTGTACAAAAAAACACCACAATAGAATGTATTTCTCAGAATTACCATTAAATGACGATATTCTGGACGCATTGGATGCCATGCGTTTTGAAGAGTGTACCCCGATTCAGGAACAGTCCATCCCCCATTTGTTGGATGGAAAGGATTTGATAGGAATAGCCCAGACGGGTACGGGAAAGACCGCAGCCTATCTCCTGCCTGTTCTGAACAGGATTTCTTTGGGGAATATGCCCAAGGATCGTATCAATTGCGTGATCATGGTGCCTACCCGTGAGCTCGCGCAGCAGATTGACAACCAGCTTGAGGCGTTCTCTTACTTCCTCCCCGTGTCGGGATTGGCTGTATATGGCGGCAATGACGGGGAAAGATACGATCAGGAAGTGAGGAGTATGAAGCTGGGAACGGACATTCTCATCGCCACACCGGGGAGATTGAAAAGCCATCTGGCCCTTGGAAATGCGGATCTAAGCCAGACTTCCATCTTTATTCTGGACGAGGCGGACCGTATGTTGGACATGGGCTTTGTGGATGACATCAACAAAATAGTGTCCTATCTTCCGCAGAAGCGGCAGACCATCCTCTTTTCCGCAACCATGCCTAACGAGATTCAAAGTCTGGCAAACAGCATCCTGCACGATCCTGTCTCCATAGAACTGGCGATTGCGAAGCCTGCGGAGAAGATAGACCAGAGTGCGTACATCTGTCATGAGGGACAGAAGATAGGCATAGTAAGGCAGCTCTTTTCTGACAAAGAGCTAAAGAGGGTGATTGTTTTCTCTTCCAGCAAGAAGAAAGTACACGAACTGACTTATATACTGAAGAGAGAGCACCTGAATGTACGGGAGATGCACTCCGATTTGGAGCAAAAAGAACGCGACGAGGTTCTTCGTGACTTCAAGAACAACAAGGTGGACATTATCGTTTCCACGGATTTGCTTTCCCGCGGCATAGACATAGATGATATAGAGATGGTCATCAATTATGATGTCCCCCGCAATGCCGATGACTATGTACACCGTATTGGCCGTACGGCAAGGGCGAACAGATATGGGAAAGCCATTACGCTGGTTAATGAGGGCGACCAGTATTTCTTCAGCCGTATAGAGAAAGTCATCAAAATGACGGTGCGGAAAGCCCCTGTCCCGGAGTCGTTGGGGGCTGCCCCGGAATATACAGAAGGGAAATCCAGTAAATTCGGGAGGAAAAACAACTTCCGTCACCAGAGCGGACCGCGTAAAGACGGTGCCACGAAAAGGGAGAGGACGGGTGATTCTGCCGGCAAGGCTGCCTTCTCTCGGAGAAGAAAACCCGGATTCCGTCCCAAGAAACGTTCTGATCAGGAACATTGATATATGGCAAAACCAATACACGTAATATCTTATTTCCGTTGTCTGTTACATAAACTGGCATATTCCAAGGGTGTCAGGATATATTACCGTGTCCGGTTTCGTGGCAAGGGAAGTGTTCGTCTGGGGAGGAATGTCTGTATAGAGTCCGACTGTCTGCTGGTAGCTCATGGGGGGGGGAATATAGAGATGGGTGAGAATAGCCATCTTTCCCAGTTCAGCAGAATCGGGGCGCACGGACTTGTCCGTATCGGAAACAATGTTTTGACAGGGCCGCATGTGTTCATTGCCGATTATAATCACGAGTACAGGAATCCTGAAAAGGCTGTTATCTTTCAGGGAGATACGGAAGTGAGGAGTTTTGAGGACGGTACTTCACTATACATAGGAGACGATTCCTGGATAGGAACCAATGCCGTTATTGTGGGAAACATACGCATAGGAAAGCATTGCGTGGTCGGGGCCAATGCTGTCGTGACCAAGTCAATTCCCGATTATTCCGTAGTGGCGGGTTGTCCTGCGAGGATAATCAAGCGGTATAATCAGGAAGGGAAAGTGTGGGAG
>CAVEJA010000220.1:1376-5864 GCA_963615745.1 Duodenibacillus sp. | reverse complement strand
ACACCAAGAACAGCGACATTCTGTTGGCGGCATTCCCTTATAGAAACGTGAAAGACGACGCTATAAAGGTTACCGATGCGGACTTGAAAGCCAAATACGAGGAAACAAAGGAGAAGTACCGCCAATACGTGGAAAGCCGTGACATTCGTTTTGTGGCATTCACTGTTGAGGCAAGCGAAAAGGACAAGCAGGCTTTGAACGAGGAAATGGACAAGTTCGCCCAGAAGATGGCGGAGACAAAAGACTTGACAGGGCTTGTCAGAATGAGCAACTCCCAAGTTCTCTACAATAATCTGTGGATAACCAAGAATGCTCTCCCTGCCGACATTCAAGGAAAGCTCGATTCCATCTCCGTGGGTGAGATGAAAGGCCCGTATTACGAGGCTTCGGACAACACAAACAACATCATCAAACTCATCGCAAAGACTCAAGCCCCCGACTCTATCGAATGCAGAATGATACAAGTAGGCGGTGCGACACTTGAAGCCACCCGAAAGAGTGCGGACAGCATCTACACCG
This sequence comes from Duodenibacillus sp., assembly GCA_963615745.1. Classification (GTDB taxonomy): domain Bacteria; phylum Bacteroidota; class Bacteroidia; order Bacteroidales; family Bacteroidaceae; genus UBA6382. The sequence goes on along the minus strand of CAVEJA010000220.1, from coordinate 5,345 downwards.
CATTGAAGAATGGCGCGTCTTTCGACTCTGTTGCCAAGAAATACAACCAGAATGCGGCAAAGCAATGGCTGGTATCCAACCAGTACGAGAACACCGCAACGGATGAGAACAACACCAACTTGCTGAATACGCTGAACACCATGGCTCTGAACGAAATCAAGAACATTGAGTTCGAGCAAGGAAATATCATTGTTGAGGTTACAGACCGCAAAGCCATGACCACCAAATACAATCTGGCAGTCATCAAACGCCCTGTAACATTCAGCAAAGAGACCTATTCAAAAGCCTATAACAAGTTCAGCCATTATCTGGCAACGAGTACTACCATGGAGGCTTTGGAGAAGAACGCTCCTAAAAACGGCTACCAATACCAGGCAAACATGGAAACTTACAGCAACGGACACTTCATCAACAACATTCCAAACACGAAGGAAGCACTTCGCTGGGTTTTCAACGAGGACACCAAGACAGGAGATATTTCCCCTCTTTACGAGTGCGGAGACAACAACACCTTGCTTGTAGTCGCCCTGAACAAGATTCACAAGGAGGGTTATCTGCCTTTGGAAGATGTAAAGAGCCTTGTTGAGAATGATGTGAAGAAGGACAAGCGCGCTGAATATCTGCTTAAGCAATACGGAAATCTGAAATCCGTTGAGGAAGCAGGGCAGAAAGGAGCAGCCATCGACACCCTCAAAGGTATTACCTTCAATGGAAACACCTTTGTTCCCACCGTCGGCTCTACCGATTTGGCGATCAACGGCAGCGTAGCCAACAAGAAAGCCAACCAATTCGTAGGCCCTGTCAAAGGCGGAGCCGCTGTCTACTACTACAAAGTTCTGGATGTAAAGCAGGACAAAGCCGTTCCGTACAAGGAAACCGACCAGATGAATATGGCTCGTTCACAGCACATGCGCAATCTGCAGACCTTCGGCAACGACTTGTTCATCAAGGGAAAAGTCATAGACAAACGGTATCTGTTCTTCTAAACTGAGAACAAAACATTTTTGACAAAGGAGTTGGAAAGCTTTCCAACTCCTTTACTTTTTGTCTATAATGCCATATTAAAATGACATTATTCATATTCTTCGGCAGAAAATCCATACATTTTGCACACAGGAAAAGGGAGAACAGATACAAAAAGACATTATTTGATTATATTCATTACACAGTTATTCATTTATGAGTAACTTTGTACTAAAGATTAATACACATATTTATTATGAAGCATCCACTACGTAGTGCCGTATGTACCGAAGGACGCCGTATGGCGGGAGCCCGCTCCCTTTGGGTCGCCAACGGCATGAAGCGTGACCAGTTCGGGAAACCCATCATCGCTATCGCCAATTCCTTTACTCAGTTTGTCCCCGGCCATACCCATCTGCACGAGGCCGGCCAATTGGTAAAAGAGGAGATAGAGAAATTAGGATGCTACGCAGCTGAATTCAACACCATCGCCATCGATGACGGAATAGCCATGGGACATGACGGAATGCTCTATTCCCTTCCCTCCAGAGACATTATCGCAGACTCTGTGGAATACATGTGCAACGCCCACAAAGCCGATGCGCTCATCTGCATCTCCAATTGCGACAAGATTACTCCGGGGATGCTCATGGCGGCAATGCGCCTGAATATCCCCACCATCTTTGTTTCGGGAGGCCCTATGGAGGCTGGGAAGTACAAGGGAGAGAATCTGGATCTCATCGCAGCCATGGTAAAAGGAGCTGACAAGACCGTCAGCGACGAGGAACTGGCGGAAGTGGAGGACAGAGCCTGCCCCGGATGCGGTTGCTGCTCTGGAATGTTCACAGCCAACTCCATGAACAACCTCACCGAAGCCATCGGTTTGTCTCTTCCCGGCAACGGCACCATTCTTGCCACGCACATCAATCGTCGCGAGCTGATGAAGGAAGCCGCACGCCAGATAGTGAAAAACGCTTTCGCATACTACGAAAACGGAGACGAGTCCGTTCTCCCCAGATCCATTGCCACCCGTGCGGCGTTCCTCAACGCCATGACTTTGGACATTGCCATGGGCGCATCCACCAACACGGTGCTCCATTTGTTAGCCGTCGCCCAGGAAGCGGAAGTGGATTTTACCATGGCGGACATTGACAAGCTGTCCCGCAAGACACCGTTCTTGTGCAAGCTCGCACCCAACTCCCAGAAATACTCTGTGCAGGAGTGCGGTCGTGCAGGCGGTATGATGGGACTTTTGGGTGAATTGGCGAAAGGCGGACTGCTTGATACCAGCGTAAAGAGAGTGAATGGGGCGACCTTGGAGGAAGATATAGAAAAGTATTCCATCCTCAAAAAGGATATTGATCCGGAAGCCAAAAGGATTTATTCTTCCGCTCCGGCTGGAGTTTTCTGCAACAAACTCGGTGTCCAGAACACCTCATACGATACTTTGGACACAGACCGCGCCAACGGGTGCATCCGTGACATAGAGCATGCCTATACCCAGGACGGTGGAATGGCCATCCTCTTTGGGAACATCGCCCAGAACGGCTGCGTCGTAAAGACCGCCGGAGTAGATGAGTCCATCTGGAAATTCTCAGGTCCGGCAGTTGTCTTTGACTCACAGGAAGACGCTTGCGAGGGCATTTTGGGAGGAAAGGTGAAAAGCGGAGATGTCGTAGTGATCACCCACGAGGGTCCAAAAGGCGGTCCCGGCATGCAGGAAATGCTGTACCCCACCTCATATATCAAGAGCATGCACTTGGGAAAAGAGTGTGCGCTGATCACCGACGGGCGTTTCTCTGGAGGCACGTCAGGGCTTTCTATCGGACACATCTCCCCGGAAGCCGCTTCCGGGGGCAACATCGGCAAGATCAAGGACGGCGACATCATTGACATAGACATCCCCAACCGTTCTATCAATGTACGCTTGTCCGACGAGGAACTGGCAAGCCGTCCCCAGCAACCTCTCAAAAGAAAAAGAACCGTTTCAAAATCACTCCGTGCCTATGCTATGAGTGTAGCCTCTGCCGACAAAGGAGGAGTGAGAATCATTGACTGATATGGAAAAAATCACAGGAGCAGAAGCCATGATGCGTTCCCTCGAAAGCGAGGGGGTGGAGACCCTTTTCGGCTATCCGGGAGGAGCGATCATGCCCACATACGATGCGCTTTACGACCATAAAGACACACTCAACCACATCCTCGTCCGCCATGAGCAGGCTGCTGTTCATGCGGCACAGGGGTACGCCAGAGTCAGCGGAAAAGTAGGCTGCGCCATCGTCACATCAGGCCCCGGCGCGACAAACACCCTGACAGGCATCGCCGACGCTATGGCGGATTCCACGCCTGTTGTCGTGATCTGCGGACAAGTCGGTGTCGCCATGCTGGGAACGGACGCTTTCCAGGAAGTGGATGTCGTGGGCATCACCGCGCCTGCCACCAAATGGAGCTACCAGATCCGTCGGGCGGAAGATGTCTCATGGGCGGTAAGCAGGGCTTTTTACATTGCCAGAAGCGGTCGTCCCGGCCCTGTGGTTCTTGATTTCGCAAAAAACGCGCAAACCGCGCTGATAGAATACAAGCCTGCAAAGGTTGATTTCATCCGCTCATACAATCCTTACCCGGAGCTTGATTCCGACGCCATCCGGCAAGCGGCAAAGATGATCAACGACTCTGTCAAGCCGTTTGCCCTGTTGGGACAAGGTGTCGAACTCGCCGGTGCCCGTCAGGAAGTGGAGGCATTGTTGGAAAAGGCGCAGATACCATTCGGCTCTACCCTGCTCGGTCTCAGCAATCTGCCTTCCGAACACCCCTTGAATATGGGAATGCTCGGTATGCACGGCAATCTCGGGCCTAACACCATGACCAACCAGTGCGACTTGCTTCTGGCGATAGGAATGCGTTTTGACGACCGTGTCACAGGCAATCTCGCCACTTATGCGAAGCAAGCCAAGATCATACACTTCGACATAGACCCGTCGGAGTTCAACAAGAACGTAACTGTGG
>CAVEJA010000220.1:0-1366 GCA_963615745.1 Duodenibacillus sp. | reverse complement strand
ACCCTATGCGGAGAAAGAATACAACAAGGTCATCGACCATGCCATCCATCCCAAGACAGGGCCTCTGCTCATGGGAGAAGTGGTACACAGAATCAGCGAGGCGACCCGTCACGATGCCGTTCTTGTCACCGATGTAGGGCAGAACCAGATGTTCGCCTGCCGCTATTTCAAATACACGAAGCCCCGTTCCGTCATCACAAGCGGCGGCATCGGCACGATGGGATTCGGACTTCCTGCCGCTATCGGTGCTACTTTCGGAGCTCCCGACAGGACGGTATGTATGTTCTGCGGAGACGGAGGCTTGCAAATGACCATACAGGAGTTGGGAACTATCATGGAACAGGGCGCGCCTGTGAAGATCATACTCTTGAACAACAATTTCCTCGGAAACGTGCGCCAGTGGCAGGAGATGTTTTTCTCCCGCAGATACTCCTTCACACCCATGGCAAACCCCGATTACGAGCTGATAGCCAAAGGCTACGGCATACCTTCCAGAACCGTTATCGAGAGGGAAGACCTTGACTCCGCCATAAACGAGATGCTCGGGACTGACGGCCCGTTCCTCCTGCAATGCGCCATCAAGGAGGAAGACAACGTTCTTCCCATGACCCCGCCGGGAGCAAACGTGGACGAAATGCTGCTTGAGGTAAAAGAATAAAGAGAATGACCAGGATTTGCGAATGACCAGGACATTCGGAGGACAATGCGGAGAATGTTCCTCTTGCGGCAAATGCCGGCAAGTTTTAGAGAGAGACCATCCGCAACAACGAAAAGAAAAGAAAGGAAACAAGACAATGGAAGCCGACAACGCTACGAAACTATACACATTTATCATCTATTCAGAGAATGTCCCCGGCGTGCTGTCTCAAATCACAGCCGTTTACACACGCCGGCAAATCAACATTGAATCCCTGAATGTGTGCGCATCTTCCACTCCGGGAGTTCACAAATACACCATCACCGCCAATTGCGAGCAGCAAATGGCGAAGATGCTTGTCGCACAAATCGAGAAAAAGATAGATGTGATACAGGCGAAATACTTTGTGGATGACGACATCTACATCAACGAGACCTGCCTTATCAAGATCTCCACGCCCATCATGCTCGCAAACAAATGCGTCAATAAGACGGTGCGTCTCCACTCCGCCCGCATCGTGGAGGTCAATCCCACTTTCGCCATCATCGAGAAGACCGGCATCACCGACGAGATATTATCCCTTTATAACTCTCTGCAACGCCTGGACTGCATCCTCCAGTTTGTCCGTTCCGGCAGAATCGCCATCAACAAATCCTACACGGAGATGCTGGACAAATACCTGGCGGAAAGAGAGGAGAAGAGAAACACGGGCAAGTAAGCCCCTATCAC
>CAVEJA010000219.1:0-2727 GCA_963615745.1 Duodenibacillus sp. | reverse complement strand
GAATAAAATGGAGATTGCTCAGAGATGCCTCTCCTCGTTCAAGGAGAAAGTCTTGGTCAGCAACTTGCAGAACGGGGGCGGATGTCTCAATTGTCACACTCCCTGTCAGGGAAGTCCGTCCCATTATCTGTTCCATTCCCGTGGAAAAATGGGCGGCACAATAGTGGCGGAGGGCGGTAGATTGTCAAAACGTGACATCGGTTCTTCTGTTACTGGCCGTAAGGCGGTTTATCCGGCTTGGCATCCCGATGGTCGTTGGGTGGCTTTTACTACGGATGATGTCCACCAGTCGTTTTACAATCATTGCCGTAGCAAGGTAGAAGTGTATAACGAAGCCTCTGATTTGTTGCTTTATGATACCCGAACGGGAAAAACAGTGGAAGATGTCCGCTTCGGTGATACCACTTGCGTGGAAACTATGCCCGCTTTTTCCCCTGACGGGAAGTGGCTGTATCTGTGTGTTTCCCGTCCCTGGAAGATGCCGTATGATGCCGATTCCATGCGTTATTCTATTGTCCGAATGCCTTTCGATGCAGCTTCGGGGAGGTTGGGCGACAAGGTGGACACCGTCTACAATGCCCGGATACAGGGAGGCAGTGCTTCTCTTCCGAGGATTTCACCCGACGGGCGGTGGCTGTTGTTCTCGCTGTCCGACTGTGACGCTTTCCCTATTCAGCATCCCGAGGCGGATTTGGCATTGATAGATCTGGCGAAAGGCGGTGTGAAAATCCCCCGGAACGTAAATTCCAAGGAAGCTGATGCTTACCATTGCTGGAGCGGTAACGGGCATTGGGTGGTTTTCGCTTCCCGTCGTATGAATGGCCGTACCACCCGTCTTTATATCGCTTTTTTCAATAATGGGGTCTTCGGAAAACCATTTATGCTTCCCCAGAGGAATCCTTTGGAGGACTGCTACCGCAGATTTTCATACAATGTGCCGGAGTTTGTCACGGGAGAGGTGGAAACCCGTCCTGATGCTTTGGCGCGGTTGTTACAAGGAAGTGCTTACAGAAAATAGAGAGAATCATGCTGTCCTATTCATCTTTGTCCAGATACACCTGTGTTGCAGGCATTTTGCTTTTGATGGTCTCCGTTGTGGCGGTGCTGATGCTGTGCTATCCATATACTATGGGGAGCTTGGAGGCTACTGATTTCTTTGTGTGGACTTCGGATTATCTTCGAATGAAACTTGCCGAGAAGCCAGGCATTACTGCTTTTCTGACCGATTTCTTGCTTCAGTTCTTTCGTTGGCAGGGTGTGGGGGCAGTGATTGTTGCTGTTGTCCTTGGGTTGTCCGCCTGTGGTTTCATGGCTGTGCAGCATGTGGCTGGTCGTGTGGCGGCTTGTAAATACCGGTTTCCGTTGGGCGTGCTGCTGCCCGCCCTTGTCTTTTGGGCTGCGCCGTTTCAGTTGCATCTGCATTTGGAAACCCTTTTCTTCTCGTGGTCATTGTGTCTGCTGTTGGCTTGTAGACGGTTTTGGACGGGTCTGTTATGGCTTTTGCTTGCCCCGTTCTTTTTGTCCTGGCTGTTCCAAGTGGTATTATGGACTATCGTTGTAGCTTTTGCCGCATATTATAGACTGTGGACAGTGCGTGCTTCTGTCGTCCGTCTGTTGTGTGGTTGGGTGGTTTCCACCATGATGGTCTATGCGCTCAGCGACTGGGTGGGCTTTATTCCTTTGGAAAGCCGGTGGATGCCCTCTTCTGTCAATTCCCTGTTTCTCGTTCTTTATTTCCTGCTGGCTGCGGCTGTGCTGGTGGGTGTACCGGTTGGAGGGAGGCGGACGGAAAGCAAATCCGCTGACTTGCATAAGGAGGGGCGGCATCATATCGTCTCTTTTGTGTTGGCTGTCCTGATGTGCCTTGTGGTTGTTGCCTTGCCTGTCTCTACGATGAGGAAAGAGGATTTGAAACGGCAGGAGCAGGTCTATTGTCTGGCTTATCTTGCTGACCATAGCCAGTGGCAGAAGTTGCTGGAAACGTGTTCTTCCGAAGAGGTGGAGCACAATCGTATGACACAGACTTACGCCATTCTGGCGGAATGGATGACGGGAGCTTTGCCTCGGAATGTGCTGAATTACTATGTGAATGGCTCGGAGGATTTGCTCTTGCGGGACAATGCCAAATATGATTGCAGGAATTTCAACCGTTGCTTTTACGAGAACATAGGTATGTACGACGAGGCTTTCCGCCACGCTTATGAGATGGGCATCAAGTGTCGTAACGGAATGGGATTCTCGGCTATGCGCCACATGGCAAGATATGCCGTTCATTCGGGCAATATTCCTGTGGCTTGCCAATGTCTGGATCAGCTTTCACGCTCGGTTACCCACCGGGATTGGGTGCGTCAGTGGCGTATGGTGCTGGCTGCTGCTCCCCATCGTGAGGATATTCCCGTACATGACAGTCTGCCAATGCGTAATACCCGTTCCTTTGCAGGCGTGTATTCGTTGGGATTCGAGATGCAGGAGGAGTATGCTCACGATTCCACCAATCTGCTGGCTTTGGACGGAGCTTTGGTAGCTTTTCTTCTGGATGAACAATTCGTCCCTTTTATAAAACTTCTTGCCGGGAGCGGGGTCTATGTGGACAAGTCTCTTCCTAAAATTTATGCGGAAGCTGTCGCCATGATTGCGGCGGGTGAGTCGGAGGAGGACGGCAGACGGTTGCGTGAAAGTTTCCATTACGATATGCAGTATGACTGGAATTATCGCCAATGGCAGGAG
>CAVEJA010000218.1:3587-6692 GCA_963615745.1 Duodenibacillus sp. | reverse complement strand
ATATGGCACAATACAGTTTGGAACAGGTCATCCGATTGCTGGATGACTTGGAAACAGGGAAAACAAGAGTGGCGGAGAAAACAGGCGGAGAGTGGAAAGTCAATTCCTGGGTGAAGGAAATGATTCTGGAAAGCTTCCGCTTCGGACGGCTGACAGACATGAGCGAGGGGCAATTCTCCTTTTTTGACAAGGATACGCTCCCTCCGCAGAAATTCTCAATGGAGAGCGGAGTCCGTATCGTTCCCGGCGGAAGCTCCGTCAGACGCGGTGCCTTTCTGGCGAAGTCCGTAATCATGATGCCCCCCGCCTATGTGAATATTGGCGCATACGTGGATGAGGGGACAATGATAGACTCCCATGCCTTGGTGGGAAGCTGCGCACAGATAGGAAAACACGTACATCTTTCTGCCGCATCGCAGATTGGCGGTGTCTTAGAGCCGGTGGGCGCACTCCCTGTTATTGTGGAAGACAATGTATTTATTGGAGGGAATTGCGGAATATACGAGGGGACAATCGTCAAAGCCGGTGCTGTGATAGGTACGGGGGTCATTATCAACTCCGCAACGGCTGTCTTTGACGCAGTTCGTGGACAGTGGATAAAAGCCAATGAGAAGAAGCAGATCGTTATCCCGGAGGGTGCTGTCGTGGTTGCGGGAAGCAGACCCGTCAAACATGGCGCAGGACAGGAGGAGGGAATCCACCTGTATTGTCCTGTAATCGTGAAATACCGTGACGACAGGACGAATGGCTCTGTCACTCTGGAGGATTTGCTGCGATAAGAAAGGGCTTATAGATGAGTGTTTGCGATTACAATCTGTTTTTCAGTGAGGATGTTTCCTCCTTTTTCCGCTCTCCTGTCAGGGATATTTTCAAGCGTGTGGATTTGAATGCCATTTGTTCTTTCGCGGGAGGATACCCTCCGGCGGAGGCTTTCCCTGTGGAAGAGATAAAGGAGGTGACAGCGAGGGTCATTGAGAAATACGGTCCGAAATGTTTTCAGTATGGAGCGACCCAGGGCGTTCCCGAATTGTGCGAGGCCATCTCCCACAGATACGGGGTGGAAAAGGACAGGGTGCAGATAACGACTTCCTCCCAGCAGGGGATAGATGTGTGTACGCGTGTCTTTATCAACCCCGGAGATGTTGTCCTGACTTCCAATCCCACTTATCTGGGGGCGTTGCAGTCTTTCCGTTCTTATAGGGCGGATGTGCGGGGAGTGCGGCATGAGAGTGATATTGCGGCGTATGAGAAAGCGTGGATAGAGACCATAGAGCAAGCCCGGAGGGAAGGAAAGAGGGTAAAGTTCCTGTATGTGATTCCCGATTTCCAGAATCCGTCCGGGGAAACCTTGAGTCTGGACGAGCGGAAACTGATAGTGGGACTTGCGGAGCGGTACAACTTCCTTATTGTTGAGGACAGCCCTTATCGGGAGTTGCGGTACGAGGGGGAGGAAGTGCCTTCCATATATTCCCTGTCTTCGGACAGAACGCTTCATTTAGGGTCTTTCTCCAAGATATTCGCTCCCGGATTCCGGCTGGGATGGATACTTGCGCATCCGGATTTGCTGGATAAGATATATGTATGCAAGCAGTCTCTGGATTTATGTCCCCCTGTGATGGATCAGTATATTGCCGCCGAGTTCATGGTGTCTGGAATGATTGATGCCAATATCGCGCGCAGCATAAGTCTGTACCGCAGAAAAAGGGACAAAATGCTGGATTTGCTGTGTAAATATATGCCTCAGGGAGTTTCCTGGACGCATCCTGAGGGAGGCTTGTTCCTGTATGTCACTCTTCCGAGCCACATTAATGTGATGGATTTGTACGATTCAGCCTTGGATGCGGGGGTCGCCTATGTGGCGGGGAACTTCTTTAGAACAGACGGAAAGGGCTATAACACCATGCGGCTCAACTTTTCTTTTATAAAGGAAGAGCGTATGGAAGAGGGAATACGCATTCTCGCCCGTCTGCTGGGCTGATAGCGGAGATAGGGTGGCGGGAATCAGTCCCTGTCTTTCAGCACAGGGAATTTGTGTCTGAAAGCGCGGAGGCTTTCCATATCGATATTTCCAGAGAGATAAGCGGGTGTGTCTTCCGGGCATTCTTGCGAAACACCGTATGGCGTAGTCAGCGTTGTTCCTCCGCAATATCGGCATGAGGGGTCTGTACCTACCCTGTTTACCCCCAGAACATAGCACTGGTTTTCTATGGCTCTGGCTTTTAAAAGTGTGCGCCATGCTTCTATTCGGCTCGCAGGCCAGTTTGCCACATATATAATGGTGTCGTAGTCCTCGTGATTCCGTGACCAGACGGGAAAACGCAGGTCATAGCATACGAGAAGCAGGAAACGGACACCTCTCCATTCCACAATGACCCGGTCGTTTCCCGCTGTATAGCGTTGGTCCTCCCCTCCGTAAGTGAACAGATGGTGCTTGTCATAAAATACGGGTTCGGCATCTTCTGGTCTTACAAAGTAAAAGCGGTTGCGGAAAGTTCCGTCCTGACTGCTTCTGACTGCGATACTTCCTGCTATGGCTGCATCCAACAGTCTGGCTTGTTTGCGCATCCATTGCAGCCCGATGCCGTTGTCGCTCTCGGCAATGCCGTCCGGCTGGATGGAAAATCCCGTAGTCCACATTTCCGGGAGTATGTACAAGTCGCTTTGGGGGGCTTTGGAAATTAATGTTCCGGCTTCCGATATGTTCCTCTGCGGGTCATTCCAGACGGTAGCACACTGTAATAATGTCACTCTCATGGGGAAATGGTATCTGTAATGGGGTTCTGGTCCGTATTCCGGCTTTCTTTCTCCCATTCCTCCAGTGCTTTGTGCCAATCGGTAAAGCCTGTCTGACTTTGACTTTCCTGGTTCTTCAGGTCTCTCAAACGGTCTCTTTCGCGTTTGGCTTTCATGGATTCGATTGTGGCATCGTCCAGAATCTGTATGATTCCTTTCTGGATACATTGGCGCAGATCCTCCTCTCCGAATCCTTTCCCTTGGACATTGAAATCGGATATGTTGAATTCAAAATCCACTCTTAGCTGGTGGCGTATCTCTTTCTGCTGGAATCGGGTGGCGGAACACTTCCTTCGGAGAAGCTTGCCAATG
>CAVEJA010000218.1:0-3577 GCA_963615745.1 Duodenibacillus sp. | reverse complement strand
GATTTCTATTTCTTTTTGTGAGAATTTGTTTCTTCCCATAGGGCTATTTCAGCAATTCGTGATAGAGATTCAGATAAGCGTGGATGTGTTTCTCATACGAGAACTCTCTGGCATGATTCTTTATGGCGGCTATACGCTCCTTGTCCTGGTAGAAGTCAGGAAGGTTTTCTTTTACAGTCTGTGCCATGGATTCCGCATCCAGGCTGTTCCAGATGACGGCGTGACCATCGCAGATTTCGGGAAGGCAGGTACGGTTGGCTATAAAAACAGCCTTGCCAAACTGCATGGCTTCAATTGCAGGAAGCCCGAAACCCTCTCCCTCGCTGGCGAAAAGAAAGGCGGTGCAATGCCTGTACAGCCATACTTTCTCCTCGGCACTGATTTTTCCGCATAGGAATGCGTTGGAGGAAGACAGGTTCTCGATGTGCTGCCGTACGGTCTTGGCGAAGTCAAAATGGTCGTCTCCGCAGATGTAGAGGTCGTAATCCGGGAACTCACTCATCATATCCACAAGTTTGTGGAAGTTCTTTTTCTTCCGTATCTGCCCGATAGAGAAGAAGAAAGGGCGTTTCCGTACAAAGGAGGGCTGGGATTCCGCATGATTTTCTATGTCCTCTATACCATTATAAATGACCCTGACGGGTTTCCCCTTAAGGTCAAACTCTTTCTCTATTTGTTCGCCGACGTATTTTGAAATGGTGGTAACGGCATCGGCTTTGTTTATGGCTCGTTGTAGTTGGAAGTGGTGTTTCTGCCTGCTGAACCATCCTTTTTCTGTAAGATAATTAAGGTCGTGTATGGTTAAAACGAATTTCCGGCAATTGCCCCGTCTCCGTTTTAATTGCTGCTGGTTGGTGGAATGCCATAAGTCTGCTTCGGGAAGTCCTTTCTTGAAATACTTGTTGAATTTTCTCCTAAAGTGGGATGTGGAAATCTCCGGGGGAAATTGCTGGTCGCAACCAGGCGGAAGCAGGTAGTGGAAGTGCAGGGAGCCGTCGTCTTCCTGCGGAAACATACGGGCGTAGTTGATTTGTAGCTGTCCGAAACCACTGGTGTAATTATTGATTTCCGACAAGTCCAAGAGGACAGTAGGCTTTTCCATAGTGCTTTTATGGTTTCAGGAAACGGTTTAACATGGGTTCTAAATTCTCCCATACCCGTTCCGGGGTGATGAGATTCATTCTTTCCGCATAGCTCATCCTGCTTTTCAGCTGTTCCTCCAAGGGAATAAAGTCGTCTGGGCTGATGCCTGCGAAGCGTTCTCCCTCGTTGGGCTGCCAGATGTGCTTGGGAATGTTGGGAGGGAAAATGGCGTATGTAGGAATGTCCAGGGCTTGTGCCATGTGCCGGGGACCGCCTTCGTTCCCGAAAAAGAAATCGCAGTTGCTGATAAGTGCGCAGAGAGCGGGTAGCGAGGGGGCTTCGATGTTGGTGAAAATATGGGGATCATTCTCCAGTTCCTGCTGGTAGCGAAGGGCGATTTCCTTTTCCTTGCCGGCAAAATTGAAGATAATCTGTGCGTCAAAGTGCTTGATGATTCTTCGGAGAATGTCTTTCATATTCTTGCTGGGCCATACCTTGTACTCCAATCTGGCAGTAGGCGTTGCCATGATGACGGGACGGGAAAAATCAATGCCCTTTTCCTGCATAAGCGAGTGGTAGTGTTCTTTCTGCTCCCCGGTGACATAAAGGCGGAATTCACCGCTTTTCTTTAATGGGGCGATGGAGGCGAGGGGATTCATGAGCATGTTGTTTTGTTCCAATCTGCTTCCTGTCCCTTTCTCATGGTTGGGAATACGGTAGTTCAAAATGCCGAAGCCGTACCTCTTCCTGCTGCCTATTCTGAAAGGAGTGGACGGGGAGAGAAGTGAAAACCACAGGGTCTTTATCGTGGTGCGCATATCTATGATGACATCATAGTGCGTGCTGTGGACGATGTTCCACACTTTTCGGATGTAAGTGGGGAAATGGTGGTTCTCCTTGTCGTCGAACGTGATGACACGGTCTATGTCCGGGTGGTTCTCATAGAGCGTGTGGATGCCCTTGTTTATCACAAAGTCTATCTCCGCATGGGGAAAGGTCATGCGCAGACTGTGGCATAGTCCCATAGACAGCACGGAATCGCCTACCCGCCTGAATCGTAACACAAGGATATGTTTGACTTCGGTCTCCTGATTTGCCATTTTGAAAAGTTTATGTCTTTGCAAAGGTAGTCCTTTTGTCTGGATAAGGCTGTCCTGTCTTTATTTTTTGTACCTTTGTTCATGAGGAAGAGGCAACCGCTTTTTCAGGAATGAAACAGATGATTCAAGTGATTGGAAATGGAGAATAGAGACAATGGAGTGATGGAAGTGGCAGATGACGGGTTTTACATGAGAAAAGCCTTGGAGGAAGCGTGTGCGGCATACGAGGAAGGAGAGATTCCCGTAGGGGCTGTCATGGTGTGTCGGGGCAGAATACTGGCACGAACCCATAATCTGACGGAGCGGCTGACGGATGTCACTGCCCATGCGGAGATGCAGGCGATAACGGCTGCCGCCAACGGATTGGGCGGAAAATACTTGGACGAGTGTACCCTGTATGTCACGTTGGAGCCTTGTCCCATGTGTGCGGGGGCTATAGGCTGGGCGCATATAGGTCGTTTGGTTTATGGGGCTTCGGATGCCAAACATGGTTATACCGTGTTTTCACCGGATGTACTGCACCCCAAGACGGAGGTGGTTGCAGGGATTATGGCAGAGGAATCCGCCGCATTGCTGAAGAAATTCTTCCGGGAAAGAAGGTGATGACCCTGTGATGTATGGCGGATAACAAAGTCTTGGGATTCCACGGTGAGGAAGCTGCGGCGCGCTTCTTGGTGATGCGCGGCTACAATATCGTGGAGAGGAACTGGAGAGGTGGACTTTATGAGATTGATATCATTGCCAAGAAACGTGGGGTTATGGTCTTTGTGGAGGTGAAAACCAGGAGTTCGGAGCAATGGGGCTTTCCCGAGGAGAGCGTGGACGAGGAGAAAGTGCGTCATATATTGGCTGCCGCCAATGCCTATGTTCACATAAACAAGATAGATATGGCACTTCGGTTTGATATAATCTCTGTGGTAAGGGAGGGAGATGTATATAAGGTGAGGCATTTTCTGGATGCTTTTGATGAGACGGGCTGGAAGAATGTTATAGGGAAGTGAGAGGAGAGGAAGGAATGGAGACTTATTTGGGATACCGTTTGCGCTATGTGGAGAATACGGATTCCACCAATGCCGAGTGCAAACGCATGGTGGAAAATGGTGAGGACGGACATAATCTGTTGTTGTGGGCGGATTTTCAAAGTGCCGGACGCGGACAGCAGGGAAATTCCTGGGAATCGCAGAAGGGAAAGAATCTGACTTTCACCTTGTGTGTCCAGCCTTCTTTCCTGCCGGCAAGGGAACAGTTCCTCCTTTCCGAGGTAGTGAGCCTTAGTATTTGCAGGATGCTGGACGGGCAAGCCGGGGGTTTCTGCATTAAATGGCCCAATGACATTTATTATGGTGAGAAGAAGATAGCCGGAGTTCTGATAGAGCATTGCTTGAAATCCTCGT
>CAVEJA010000217.1:0-11768 GCA_963615745.1 Duodenibacillus sp. | reverse complement strand
CAGTGTGAAGAGCTTTGCGGAAAGTCTGGTGAACGTACTCCTGCTGGCACTGCTGGTGATTGCGGTCATCAACAAACTGGGCGTGGAGACGACCTCCTTCGCCGCCCTGCTGGCATCCTTCGGTGTGGCTGTGGGCATGGCGTTGAGCGGCAATCTCCAGAATCTGGCAGGGGGAATACTCGTGCTGGTGTTCCGTCCGTATAAAGTGGGAGACTACATCGAGGCGCAGGGACAGGAGGGGACGGTGGTCTCCATCCAGATATTCCATACCGTCATCAGGACATACAAGGGCGTAAGTGTCTATATGCCGAATGGCCAGATGAGCAGCAACACGATCGTAAACTTCTCCAAAGAACCCCAGCGCATGATAGAATGGATCGTGGGAATCGATTACGGGGAGGATGTCTCCAAGGCGGAGAATGCCGTGAGGGCGGCTCTGGCAAAGGACAGCCGCATCCATGACACGCCCGCTCCCTATATAGGAATGAAGGAACTGGCGGACAGCAGCGTGAACCTCACGATCAGAGTGTGGGTAAACAAGGATGACTATACCAGAACGCTCATGGACGGCAACAGATATATCTATGACGAATTCAACCGGCAGGGCATCAACTTCCCCTATCCCCAGCTGACCGTACATCAGGCTTGACAATATGGCACGTATATTGGTAATCCGATTCTCAGCTTTAGGCGATGTGGCAATGACCGTGCCCGTATTGTATTCTGTGGCGGAGCATTATCCGATGCACGAGTTTACGGTATTGAGCCGGGAAAATCACGCTCCGTTGTTCGAGCGTCTCCCCAAGAACGTGCATTTCAAGGGGGTGAACCTACATTATTATAGCGGACTGACCGGCTTGCTGGACTTGTTCCACAAACTGGAAAAGGAGCATTATGATGCGGTTGCTGACCTGCATGATGTGCTTCGCTCCAAGATATTGCGCTGGGCTTTCCAATTGAAAGGCGTGCCTGTGGCGCATATCATGAAAGACCGCCCCGTAAGGAAAGCCTTGGTGCGGAGAAAGAACAAGGTGTTCAAGCCCCTGCGCACTTCCCCGGAAAGGTATGCGGATGTGCTTGCCGCCTTGCAGTGTCCTGTCAATGTGGATTTCCATTCCATATACGGAGAGAGGAAACCCGCTCTGCCCGAGGAGGTGGAGGCGGTGACGGGAGAACGCAAGGGCGGAATGTGGGTAGGCGTGGCACCGTTTGCCCGGCATGAGGGAAAAGTGTACCCTCTTCCGCTGATGAGAAAGGTGCTGGAACAGCTGAACGCCAGAAGTAACGTGAGGGTTTTTCTGTTCGGATTCGGAGAAAAAGAGCGGTTGTGGTGCGAGGGATGCGAGCGGGAGCTGCCCCAAGTCACCTCTCTGGTGGGGAAATTCGACATGGTCAGGGAGCTGGTGCTGATGAGCCACCTGAATGTCATGCTGACTATGGACTCCGCAAATATGCATCTGGCATCACTTGTCCACGTTCCCACGGTTTCCGTATGGGGGGCTACGCATCCTTATGCGGGCTTCGGAGGCTTCCAGGTGAAAGGGAGCGAGGTGGTCCAGCTGCCGTTGGAGTGCCGTCCTTGCTCCATTTACGGGAAAACACCCTGCTATAAGGGAACGTTCGAGTGTATGCGGAAAATCTCCCCCTCGGTAATCGCTGATGCGGTGCTGAAGTTTTATGACGAGGAAAAGGCATGAACAGGGTTCTGTATTATATATTGTATGGGTTCAGTTTTCTGATTTCCCTGTTGCCTTACAGAGCTTTGTATCTGTTTTCCGACCTTGTCATATACCCCATCGTGTATCTTTTGGTAGGCTATCGCCGCAAAGTGGTGCGGGAGAACATCCGCAACTCCTTCCCGGAAAAGGGAGACAGGGAACGGAAAGACATAGAACGGAAGTTCTATCATTTCTTCTGCGACTACATTCTGGAGACATTGAAGCTGCTGACCGTAGGAAAGGAAACGCTGATGCGGCGGATGGTGATGAAGGGACTGGAGGATTTGCAGGAGGCTTTCCGCACCAACGATATGGTATTTGTCTATTTGGGGCATTTCTGCAACTGGGAATACATCGCCTCCCTGCAATGGTGGATGTCCGGGAAAGTGCAGTGCGCGCAAATATACAGCACATTGAGGAATCCCGCTTTCGACAGACTGTTCATGAAAATACGTTCCCGGTTTGGCGGAATCAACATAGAGAAGAACCATTCCTTGCGAACCATCATGGAGCAGAAGCGGAGGAAACAGAAGACGGTTATCGGATTCATAGCCGACCAGGGACCCCGCTGGGTGAACATCCACCTCTTTGTGAAATTCCTGCATCAGGACACCGCCGTGTTCACAGGGACGGAGAGGATCGCCCGCAAGGTGAATGCCACCGTCTTTGTCGCTCATGTAAGCCGTCCGAAACGCGGATATTACGAGTGCCGTTTCGTGCCTCTTGCCGAAAATGTGCGTGAGAGCGTGGAGGAAAACGACCTGACACGTATGTATATGCGCGATTTGGAGAAGCAAATAGAGAAGTACCCCCACTTGTGGCTGTGGTCGCACAAGAGATGGCGCAGGAAAAGAACGGATGAGGATGCCCCGGAGGAATGGAAAGCCACGATTCGGGACGGTCGGGTTTTGAGCGACACGCCCGTCCACACCCCAACAGAGAAGTCATGAAAGAGATAGTGATGCTGTCACCCGCCTACGAACGTGACGAGGAACGTGTTCTTTCCATTATAAAAGACTTCGAGAAAGGCGGTGAGATGATCTACAAAGGGCGTAACATCATCAAGACTTTCCCCTTGCGGGAGGGAGTGGTGAATGTGAAAAGGTATTGCGTACCCAATCTCTTCAACCGTGTGATATATACTTTTTTCAGAAAGTCCAAGGGCTTCCGGGCTTTTTCCTATCCCGAAAAAGTGCTGGAGGCGGGTTTTGAGACCCCGCGCCCCATCGCCTACGTGGAGGAAAGAAAGTGGGGGCTGATTCATTACAGCTATTTCATCAGCGAGCAATGCGGCTACACACGCCGGTTTTATGAGTTCGGAGATGCGGACATCAACGGGTGCAAGGACGTGGTTCGCGCTTTTGCGGCTTTCACCGCCGGGCTTCACAAGGCAGGGATATACCATAAGGATTACTCTCCGGGAAATATCCTCTTTGACCGGATAGGGGGGGAATGGCGGTTCTCCATAGTCGATATCAACAGAATGGAGTTCGGCGAGGTGGGCGTTGCCAAGGGCTGCGCCAATTTCGCCCGGTTGTGGGGGCAGCCGGAGTGGTTCCGTTTCCTGGCGGAGGAATATGCCGGCTGCCGGAATATGGACAAGGAGGAATGTGTCCGCCTGGTCATGAAAGCCCGGAACCGTTTCTGGCGGAAGCGTGCGAGGAACAACAAACTGGGGTATACCATCCGTTTTTAGGTGGAAAGGGAAGCGCAAAAAGGCTTTTCTCGTTGAAAAACAAGAAAAAAATGCGTATTTCTTTTGCCAACAATGAAAATAAAATTACCTTTGCAGTTGTAGAGGAGTGAGAGGCCCGCCAGGAGCTTCTCATTTTTTTAATATTTTGCGTAAACGATTATGATTGACAAAGCAAGGGTTTCAGAGATTGTAAACGAGTGGCTGGAAGGCAAAGACTACTTCCTGACGGATCTTTCCATCAGTGATGACGATCACATTGTGGTGGAAATAGACGACAAGGAGGGCGTGTGGATTGACGACTGCGTGGATCTGAGCAAGTTTATAGAAAGCCGTTTGAATCGTGACGAGCAGGATTACGAGCTGGAAGTGGGCAGCGCAGGACTGGGGCAGCCCTTCAAGGTGCTGCAACAATACTACAATCATGTAGGCGATGCGGTGGAAGCCCTCACCCGGGACAGAAAGAAAATAAGGGGAATCCTCAAACAAGTGGACGAGAACGGCATTGTCATCACCGTGAAACGCAAGGTAAAGCACGAGGGCGAGAAGAGACCCAAGATGGAGGACTGCGACGAGACCTATTCCTTTGCGGATTTGGAATCCGTCAGTTACGCTCTGGATTTCAAATAACCCGGGAAACATGATATTTTAGGAAAATAAAAAACAAAGATATATGGCAAAAAAAGAGGTAAACATACTCAATATGGCGGACAGCTTCGCTGAGTTTCGGGAGAAAAGAAACATAGACGCGGCTACGCTGGTTGGTGTGATAGAGGAGAGCTTTAGAAGCGTTCTGGCAAAAGTGTACGGAACGGATGAGAATTTCGACGTGATTATCAACCCCAAAAACGGCGATTGCGAGATTCACCGCACCCGTGTGGTTGTCGAGGATGGCGATGTGCAGGATGCCAACAAGGAAATGACCCTGACCGAGGCGCGCAGTATTGCCGACGACTACGAGGTGGGAGAGGAAGTGAGCGAGAGCATTGACTTCCAGAAATTCGGAAGAAGGGCGATTCTGACCCTCCGCCAGACATTGGCAGGCAAGGTTCTGGAACTGGAACACGATTCCCTGTACAACAAATACAAGGATTTGGTAGGTCAGATTGTGGCTGCCGAGGTGTACCAGGTGTGGAAGAACGAGGTGATGCTCGTGGATGACGAGAACAACGAACTGATACTTCCGAAGAGCGAACAGATACCCGGAGACTTCTACCGCAAGGGAGAAGTTGTGAGAGCCGTGGTGAACAAGGTGGACAATCAGAACAATAACCCCAAGATATATCTGAGCCGCACCTCTCCCGAATTCCTGAAACGGTTGATGGAAGAGGAAGTCCCGGAGATTGCCGACGGGCTGATTACGATCAAGGGCGTGGCGCGTATTCCCGGTGAAAGAGCCAAAGTGGCGGTGGAAAGTTACGATGACCGCATCGATCCCGTGGGAGCTTGCGTAGGTGTACGCGGCCGCAGGGTTCATGGAATCGTGCATGAGCTGCATAACGAGAACATAGATGTGATCAATTATACGACCAATACCTCATTGTATATAGAGCGTACGCTCAGTCCCGCCCAGATAACCACGGTGCATCTGGACGAGGAAAATCTCAAGGCGGAGGTCTATCTGAAACCCAAGGAAGTGTCTCTGGCGATTGGAAAGAGCGGTCTGAACATCAAGCTGGCGTGCATGCTGACAGGCTATACCATTGATGTGTTCCGTGAAAACGACACGCAGGAAGAGGATGACATCTACCTTGACGAGTTCAATGACGAGATAGACCAATGGGTAATCGACACGATTAAAGATGCGGGATGGAAGACAGCCCGTGAGGTTCTTGCGGCTTCCCGCCAAGTCCTTGTTCAGAAGACCGATCTGGAAGAAGACACTATTGACAATGTACTGAACGTTTTGAAAGAAGAATTTGAGAAAGAATAAACTATATGGGCGTAAGACTGAATAAGGTATTAAGAGAATTTAATGTTGGACTACAGACTGTAGTGGACTATCTTGAGAAGAAAGGTTTCAAGATAGAGGCAGACCTTAATCTGAAATTGTCGGATGAGGAATATCAGATGGTGAAAGAGGAGTTCGGCAAGGACAAAATCCTGAAAAGCGAAGCCGAGAAACTCATTTCCCAACGCCAGGAAGTGAAGGAGAAAAAGGTCGTTCCTCCTGCCGGGAAAGTGGAGACCATCAAGACGGAAATACCCAAGGACGCTCTTCCGCAGATAAAGAAAGTGGGTCAGATAGACTTGGACAAGTTAGAGCCTGCGGCATCCGTTTCTCCCAAAGCACTACAAGAGGAAAGCCCGATTCAGTCTTCGCAAGAGAAAAAAGCAACAAAAGAGGAGCAAGCCAGGGAAAGTGCCGTTCCCGAACAGAAGGAAGAGAAGAAAAAATCCTTGAAGAAGGAGGCGGCATCTCCTGCTCCGGCGGAAAAACAGGAGGAAGCCAAGACCGGGAAAGAGGAAAAGGCGGAAGCTCCGAAGCCCGAGGAAAAACCTGAGGAGAAGAAAGAAGAGGCGGAGTCCCAAAAGACGGAAAATCCTGCTCCAGCTTCCCAGGAAGAGGGGATGGTGTCCAAGGATGGCGTGTTCAGCATTCATCGCCCGACAGTCTTGAATGGCCCGAAAGTATTGGGAAGCATTGACCTGTCCGCCATCAACGAATCCACACACCCTCAGAAGAAAACCAAGGAGGAGAAGCGGAAAGAGCGTGAGGAAAAGTTCAAGTCCAATGGCGATCCGCACAATAAGAAGAGAAACAGAATCCCCGGAAACAAAGTGGATATTTCCAGCGAGGTGCGCAAGGATAACGAGCTTTCCAAACAGAACAGAGGCAACGGATTCCAGCGTCCCAACCCGGATGGAAACAAGCAGCGTCCTCTGGACAGACAGAAATTCAATAAAAAACAGAAGCCACAGCCTGCAAAGCAACTTGTCAGCGACGATGATGTGGCTAAGGAAGTGAAGAAAACGCTTGCCCGTCTGACCAACAAGCAGAAAGCGTTCGCAGGAGGTGTGAAGCATCGCCGTGAGAAACGTGATATGCTTCGCGCCAGTATGGAGGAGCGCATGAACGAAGAGGCAAGCCAGAGCAAGACTTTGAAGCTGACGGAATTCGTGACTGCCAATGAGCTGGCAAGCATGATGAATGTGCCAGTTACCCAGATTATCGCCACCTGTATGAGCATTGGTATGATGGTAAGCATCAACCAGCGTCTGGATGCCGAGACCATCAATCTGGTGGCAGAGGAGTTCGGGTTCAAAACCGAGTATGTCAGCGCGTCTGTCTCCGAGGCTGTTCATGAGGAAGAGGACAACGAGGATGATTTGGTAACCCGTGATGCGATCGTTACCGTGATGGGACACGTTGATCATGGTAAGACTTCCTTGTTGGATTACATCCGCAAGACCCACGTGATTGCGGGCGAGGCGGGTGGAATTACCCAGCATATAGGTGCTTACAACGTGACTTTGGAAAACGGAAGGCATATTACCTTCCTGGATACTCCGGGTCACGAGGCGTTTACCGCCATGCGGGCACGTGGCGCACAGGCAACGGATATAGCCATTATCATTATCGCAGCGGACGATGGCGTGATGCCTCAGACCAAAGAGGCGATCAACCATGCGCAGGCTGCGGGCGTTCCCATGGTGTTTGCCATCAACAAGATTGACAAACCGGGAGCAAACCCGGACAAAATCAAGGAGGAACTGGCAGCCATGAACCTTCTTGTAGAGGACTGGGGCGGAAAATACCAGAGCCAGGACATCTCTGCAAAGCAGGGACTTGGTGTGAACGAGTTGCTGGACAAGGTTCTGCTGGAGGCGGATATGCTGGAACTGAAGGCAAATCCCAACCGCCGTGCCACGGGAACGGTCATCGAGTCTTCTCTGGATAAGGGAAGAGGCTATATCGCCACGGTGATTGTCAGCAACGGAACACTTCATATCGGAGACAATATCATCGCCGGAACATGTTACGGCCGTGTAAAGGACTTGACAGACGAGCGAGGGAAGCGTACCAACAACGTGGGTCCCGCCCACGCAACCATTATATTGGGTTTGAACGGTGCCCCGCAGGCAGGTGACACCTTCCATGTTATGGAGACCGAGCAGGAGGCGAGAGAGATTGCCACCAAGCGTCTTCAGTTGCAGCGCGAGCAGGGACTGCGTACCCACAGGCTGCCTACTTTGGACGAATTGGGCAGAAGAATCGCTTTGGGAGACTTCCAGGAGTTGAATCTGATCGTGAAAGGAGATGTGGACGGCTCGGTAGAGGCGTTGAGCGATTCTCTGATCAAGTTGTCTACCGAGAAGATTGCCGTGAACGTAATCCATAAGGGAGTAGGACAGATTACCGAAACCGATGTCACGCTTGCGGCTGCCTCACAAGCCATCATCATTGGTTTCCAAGTGCGTCCCAGCGCGGATGCCCGTGCCGAAGCCGAGAAACAGGAGGTGGATATCCGTATGTACTCTGTCATATATGATGCCATTCACGATGTGCAGGATGCGATGATAGGTATGTTGAAGCCCGTTCTGAAGGAAGAGGTTACCGCTACGCTGGAAGTAAGACAAGTGTATCGCATCAGCAAAGTGGGTACGGTCGCAGGTGCTTTCGTCGTGGACGGAAAGGTTCACCGCACGGACAAGGCGCGTCTTATCCGGGATGGTATCGTGAAGTTCACGGGCGAGATAAATGCGTTGAAACGCTTCAAGGATGATGTAAAGGAGGTTTCCTCCAACTTTGAATGTGGTATAAGCCTGAGCAACTGCAATGATATTCTTGAGGGTGACACCATAGAGACATATCACGAGGTGGAGATCAAGCAAACCTTGTAGGAAGAGGGGATAAGGAAATGACCCAGACAGATATTGCGATTGTCCTGATTATTATATGGGCAGGATTCCGTGGCTGGCGGAAAGGCTTCCTGAAGGAGGTCATATCCGCTGTCGGGTTCTTCGCAGGACTGTTTATCGCATATTTTCTATACGACAGTTTCAGTGAGACGCTGTTCCCCAACATAGGTGAGAACGCCTCTTTCGGAAAGGCTTTCAGCAGGATGCTGGTTTTTGTGTTGCTCTGGATAATCTCTCCGATAGTGCTGGGAGCGGTCGCAAATATGGTGACCAAAGGTCTGAAAGGACTTCACATGGGTTTTGCCAACTCGGCTTTGGGCGTGCTTGTCGCTGTTTTCAAATATATCGTTCTGATGAGTTTTGTCGTGGGAGCGGTGAATGTGTTGGGATTAACCGACAAGAAAGAAAGCGAGAAGTCCGTTTTTTACAAGCCTGTGGCGGCGGTATGCGGTTATGCTTTCGAGAAGATAGAGTGGAAAGCCAAGTCCGTGCTGACCCATGACGAGGAGGAGGAGAAAGCGGATACCGTATGGATTCCTATTCACGGCAAGAAATAAATGGACGGAAAAAGCGAGAAACGGTTTTCGGAAGAGGATGAGATTGTAAAGAAAATCTCGAACCAGCAATATGCCTACGGCTTCTCCACGGATGTATCTTCTTACGACACGATACAGAAAGGGCTGAACGAGGATGTTGTCCGCCTGATTTCTTCCAGAAAGAACGAGCCGGAATGGCTGTTGGATTTCCGTCTGGAGGCTTTCAGATACTGGAAGAGGATGACCCCTCCCTCGTGGGGGCATCTTGATTTGCCGTCGATAGATTACCAGGCTATCTCCTATTATGCCGATCCCCGTGGAAAGGAGAAAAAGAACACAGGGGGGATAGACCCGGAACTGGAAAAGACTTTTGACAAACTGGGTATTCCTTTACAGGAACGCCCTTTCCTGACAGGTCAGTCGGCTGTGGCGGTGGATGCGGTCATGGACTCCGTCTCCGTAAGAACCACATATCGGGAGAAGCTGGCGGAGAAAGGCGTTCTGTTCTGCTCCATTTCGGATGCGGTCGGGCAATATCCCGACCTTGTCAGAAAGTACTTGGGAACGGTAGTTCCCTACCGGGATAATTTCTTTGCGGCGTTGAACAGTGCCGTATTCAGCGACGGAACGTTCGTGTATATCCCCGAAGGTGTGCGCTGTCCCATGGAATTGTCCACCTATTTCCGTATCAACGCCGCCAACGTGGGGCAGTTTGAGAGAACCCTTATTGTCTGCGATGATGGAGGATATGTCTCCTATCTGGAGGGATGTACCGCTCCCATGCGGGACGAGAACCAGCTTCATGCGGCGATAGTGGAGATTGTGGTGAATGAGAATGCGGAGGTGAAGTACTCTACCGTCCAGAACTGGTATCCGGGAGATGCGGAAGGAAAGGGCGGTGTCTATAATCTGGTGACGAAGCGCGGGCATCTGAAAGGGGACAACAGCAAGCTGTCCTGGACCCAGGTGGAGACAGGCTCCGCCATAACATGGAAATACCCCAGTTGTATTCTGCGGGGGGACAACTCCCAGGCGGAGTTCTACTCGGTTGCGGTCACCAATCATTACCAGCAGGCGGACACCGGGACGAAGATGATACATTTGGGAAAGAACACCAGAAGCACCATTGTGAGCAAGGGAATCTCCGCCGGGCGCAGCCAGAACTCTTATAGAGGACTGGTCAAGGTGGGCGCAAAGGCCGACGGGGCGAGGAATTACAGCTCCTGTGACTCCCTGTTGCTGGGAAGCTCCTGCGGCGCGCATACATTCCCTTATATGGATGTGCAGAATGACAATGCGGTCGTGGAGCATGAGGCAACCACCTCCAAAATATCCGAGGAACAGTTGTTTTACTGTAATCAGAGGGGGATTCCCCAGGAGGATGCCGTGGCTTTGATAGTGGGCGGCTATGCCCGCAATGTTCTGGACAAGCTCCCGATGGAGTTTGCCGTGGAGGCAAGAAAACTTCTGTCTGTCTCTTTGGAGGGTTCTGTCGGCTAATCCGTTTTACTATATGGAGCAAATACTGATTATTCTTATTCTGGTGTTTTTCAACGCCTACTTCTCTTTGTCCGAGGTGGCACTGATTTCCGCCCGGAAAAACAGGCTGGAGATAGATGCGAAAGCGGGAAGCCGTTCCGCAAAGACCGCCCTGAAATTGCAGGGAAATCCGGACTTGTTCCTGTCCACCGCCCAGATAGGCATTACCATCGTGTCCATATTGACCGGTATTTATTCCAGTGCGGAGCTGGGGGAGGAACTTTCCGCCGTGTTCGTTTCCTGGGGGGTGTCGGCATCTACCGCGGGACTTGTCGCCCAAGGCACGATTCTCTTTGTCGCCACATACCTGCAATGCGAGTTGGGAGAGCTGTTTCCGAAGCGCATAGGCATTGATATGGCGGACACAATGGCGCGTGTCTGCGCTCCTTCCATGATGTTTTTCGCTCATGTGATGAAGCCTTTTGTATGGCTGCTTTCTCTGAGTACGGAGGCTCTGATACATATTTTCAGTCTTCAGAAAGAGAAGAAGTACGTTACTGAGGAGGAAATCAAGTCTGTCATTCAGGAGGGAACTGAGAGCGGAGAGGTGGAGCAGGTGGAACAGGATATCATGGAGAGAACCATGGCTTTGGGCAGTCAGAAGATTGGTTCTCTCATGACTTATCGTACGGACATCGTGGCTCTGGATGTCAATATGTCGTCTCTGGCAGTGGAAGATGTCATCCAGAACACGCCGTTTGCGAATTACCCGGTGCTGGATGGCGGGTTTGATAAAGTGCTGGGCATGATTTCCCTGAAGGACTTGGTCATGAGAATGAACAAACCCGACTTTTCTCTGAACCATAATTTGCAGAAACCCGTATATCTCCCGGAGAATATCACGGTGTACAAGGCTCTGGAGCATCTGAAAAGAGGGCATCACCATGTCGTACTTATCTGTGACGATTTCGGGGCTGTGGAGGGAATCTTGACCCTGAGGGATATTCTTGAGGCGTTGGTCGGCAATATCGAGGACCCCTCAGGCGTTTCCGAAATCATAGAACGCAAGGACAAGAAGAGCTGGATTGTAAGCGGGCAGTGCTCTTTCTTCGATTTTCTGGACTATTTTGACGAGGAGACCAGCAGCAGTGAGGACTTCAATACGATAGCGGGGCTGATTCTGATATTGCTGGATCGTATTCCCAAGGTGGGCGACCAATGCGAATGGCGTTCTTTCTCCTTCCGTGTGGTGGAAATGGACGGAAACCGTATAGACAAAATACTGGTTGCCAAGTCCGAGACCTCCTCTGGTGAGGAGGAGATGCCGCAGAAATGATCTGGCATCCGCCCTTGGATTTTTCCGTCTCCCCCGCTTTGATTTAACATCTGTTTATCCCGGTTTTAACATCTCGGGGAGATAGCGGTCGTAACTCCGCGGTTTAGAAAAATTGTTATACGGAATTACACCTCGAAAAAGCC
>CAVEJA010000216.1:0-2904 GCA_963615745.1 Duodenibacillus sp. | reverse complement strand
AAAAACGCCTTTGCTTATGATTTGGAGGCTGCGTGCTGCGGGTTTATTTACTCCATGGACACTGCTGCCTGTATGATAGAGAGTGGAAGATACAAGAAACTCATAGTCGTTGGTGCGGAAAAGACATCTTCATTCGTGGACTATACAGACCGCTCCACCTGTCCTATCTTTGGTGACGGTTCGGGTGCTGTTCTGGTGGAAGCTACGGAAGAGGATTATGGATGGCAGGATAGTGTGCTGCGGACGGACGGTTCGGGATTCCAATATCTGCATCTTCCTGCAGGCGGAAGCGTAAATGTTCCTACTCATGCTACGATAGATGCAAAAATGCACTATATTCACCAGGAAGGACGGACGGTTTTCAAGTATGCTGTAACGAATATGAGCAAGCTTACTGCCCAGATAGCTGAGCGCAACGGACTGAATAAGGATAATCTGGACTGGATTATTCCTCATCAGGCTAATGTCCGTATCATCCAGGCGGTCGCAAATACCTTGGAAATGCCTATGGAGAAAGTGCTGGTCAATATACAGAGATATGGAAATACCAGTGCTGCCAGTCTTCCTCTCGCATTATGGGACTTTGAAAAGAAACTGAAGAAAGGGGATAAGATTATTTTGACTGCCTTTGGCGCAGGATTTGTGTTTGGCTCCGCTTATCTGAAGTGGGCTTATAATACGGCAGAATAACACCGCTTTCCAAAGTATATCAACCAACAACGCCCTGCTTCCTCATATTTTTGGTATGGTGGAGCAGGTCGTTTGGGTTTATAAACAAATATCAGAAGAACAGTTATGGCTGCTTATAAGTCCGGATTCGTAAATATTGTCGGCAATCCTAATGTGGGAAAGTCCACATTGATGAACTATTTCGTGGGGGAGAGAATCTCCATCGCCACTTTCAAGTCACAAACTACCCGTCATCGTATCATGGGCATCCTGAATGAGGATGATTGCCAGATTGTTTTCTCTGATACACCCGGTGTTTTGAAACCCCATTACAAGCTGCAGGAATCCATGCGCGCATTTAGCGATGCGGCATTGGTGGATGTGGATGTTCTCGTCTATGTGACGGATGTGGTGGAGACCCAGGAAAAGAATATGGATTTCATTGAAAGGGTGAATAGGTTGAAGGATATTCCCAAGATTGTTGTCATCAACAAGATTGACCTTTCCAATGAAAAGGAATTGAACAGACTGGTAGCTGAATGGAAGAAGCTGATACCTGACTCGGAAATATACCCTGTTTCAGCCAAGGCGAAGTTCAATGTGGACAATGTGTTGAGGCGGATTAAGGAGTTGCTGCCGGAGAATCCGCCTTATTTCGAGAAGGATCAGCTGACCGACCGCCCCGTCCGTTTCTTCGTTTCCGAGATAATCAGGGAGAAAATCCTGCTTTATTATGATAAGGAGATACCTTATTGCGTGGAGGTCGTGGTCAATAGTTTCAAGGAAGACGAGAGATTGGTGAGGATAGAAGCGACCATTTATGTAGAGCATGAGAGCCAGAAGGGGATTGTCATCGGGCATCAGGGTGTCGCTTTGAAGAAAATCTCCACGGAATCCCGCAAATCCATAGAGAAATTCTTAGACAAGAAGGTATTTATACGTATATTTGTGAGAGTAAACAAGGGCTGGCGCAATTCGGACAGGCAGTTAGGCTCGTTTGGATACACGGCTCAGCCCGACTAAATAAGAGAGAATTAATTTTAATACACCAAGAATGGGAAATATTGTATCAATAGTAGGTCGTCCCAATGTGGGTAAATCCACGCTTTTCAACCGCCTGACAAAAACACGCCAGGCGATAGTGAGCGAGATTTCAGGAACGACAAGAGATCGCCAATATGGTACTGTTGAATGGAATGGGCAGACTTTCTCCTTGATAGACACGGGAGGATGGGTGTCCAAGACGGATGATGTATTCGAAGACGAGATTCGCCGGCAGGTAAAGATTGCTGCCGAGGAAGCCGATGTCATATTATTCGTGGTGGATATTACGACTGGTATAACTGATATAGACCACGAACTGGCGGATATTCTGCGGAGAATAAAGAAAAAAGTCTTTGTGGTGTCTAATAAGACGGACAATAATGACTTGATATACAATGCGGCGGAATTCTATTCCTTGGGTTTGGGAGAGCCATACTGCATTTCCGCACTTTCCGGTAGCGGGACGGGCGATTTGCTGGACGAGGTATTGAAGTGTTTTCCTAAGGAGACAGAGGAGGACGAAGACTATTCTCTTCCACGCTTTGCCGTCGTAGGTCGTCCCAACGTGGGGAAGAGCAGCCTTATAAATGCGTTTATGGGGGAGGACAGACATATCGTAACAGATATTGCGGGAACGACCCGTGATTCCATAGACACGCATTATAACAAGTTCGGTATGGATTTTTATCTGGTCGATACCGCAGGAATCAGAAAGAAAAACAAGGTTAGCGAGGATTTGGAGTTCTATTCCGTGATGCGTTCTATCAGGGCGATAGAGCATTCCGATGTATGTATACTTCTGATAGACGGTCAGAGAGGAATAGAGTCCCAGGACTTGAATATCTATCGCTTGATGCAGCAGAACTGCAAAGGCATGGTTGTCTTTGTGAACAAGTGGGATGTCATGGGTGATAAAAGCAGGGAATCTGTAAAGTATTTTGAGGAGACGATACGCTCCCGTACAGCTCCTTTCACCGACTATCCCATATTGTTTGGCTCTGCCTTGACGAACAAGAATATCTTCAAGGTCTTGCAGACGGCTCAGGAAGTGTATGACAGAATGAAGAAACGTGTCAGTACTTCTGTGTTGAACGAGGAGATGCTGCCGTTGATAGAGGCGTATCCGCCACCCTCCACCAAAGGAAAGTACATTAAGATAAAGTATTGCTCCCAGCTTCCTGATGCGAAAGT
>CAVEJA010000215.1:0-10519 GCA_963615745.1 Duodenibacillus sp. | reverse complement strand
CTCTCTCGTACCCCTCTCGGTTGGGGGAGTCCTTGTACGACCGTCTGGTCTGCTTCTTTCGGAATATTTTCTGGAATATGCCCATGTTTGTTTTTTCTTGAATGTGTTGTTGGAAATGTTGGAAATCTCGTTCTGCTTGCGACAAGGTCTTCATTGAAGATTCTCTGTCTCTTGGACTTCTCGGTCTGGACGTTATTTCTCAGGTGGGGTGTCGGATGGCTCTTTCAAAACCCCCTCGTCTATCAGGGCTTGGATAATGCGGTAATTGTCGTAGTCCATCCTGCTTTTTACCCCCCCCTATGGGAAATCTCGTATATGTAGTCGGGCGGAAGTTGCAGCTTTGCAGCCACTCTCTCGTACCCCTCTCGGTTGGGGGAGTCCTTGTACGACCGTCTGGTCTGCTTTCTTCGGAACAATTTCAGAAATATGCCCATGTTTTGTAATGATAATCGAATACCTTATATATGTTATCCGCCTTTCCCCAACGTTTGTTTTTCCTTGGTTGGGGGCGGGCAGCCTCCAGAAAAGGTCTCCGTGTGGTGGGAAACAAGCGGAATACATTTCCGTGCAAAGATAATGAATAATTCTTTGGAAAACAAAAAAAACGGACATTTTTTCTGGCGGCTGAGTTGTTTGTGTTCATGCCGGAGTTGCCGGCAATGCCTTTTAGGGAAGATTCCCGTCTGACGGGTCTTGGAAATTGTCCAAAGTTATCAGGAAATGGTTGCCTGTTTCCTGGATAAACTTGCCTAATGATATTCCTTGCAATGCCAGCGCACCCCTGACGCGTATGCGAAGAGCCTCTCCCGGACTGACGGCGTTGTTGGCGAGGGCGTTGGTGACACGCTGGTAGAAATTCAGTTTGTATTCCTTGTCCCCCTTTTTATCCTGCTCAGGGAATTGCTTCCCAGGCGGGCGTCGTGTTGTAATTCCTTGAGATTGTAAATACCCTGCTTCTTCTGTATCTCGTATTCCTCGCAGAAGAATGTGCTGTATGCCAATGCTCCGGAGCAGGGACTTGGGTTTTTGCTCATGTGCCGGGAAATGTTTAGGGATAGGGGGCTTTCTTTAGGAGGCATACTTTGAAAAGGGAGGTCTTGTTCTGGTGCATGATGATGCGTCGTTATAGATGAGGGTTGTTTCGTTTCTTTCTAAATGAGAACAAGGAACGGATTTTTCCGTTCCTTGTTCCGCTTCGTGTATGTCGGATGCCGATGCTTATTTCACCACGGTCTTGGGCATGGCATCGATAACAGACTTGTTGATTTTGGCAATGCTGGGAATATCCACCTTGATGACTTTGCGGTCGTAGGTCATCAAGCCGTTCACCTCCACCTCCACATCGGTGGTCTGGGTGTACACGGCTGCGGAAGTGCCGCAGACAACATAGTGTTTCAGCAGGTCTGCGAACTTGCCGTATTGGTCGAGAAGCTCCGCACTGCTGTTCTTCAGTCCGTTGTAGCCCCAGTTCTTGTCTTCCTGCCAGAGGTGTCCTTTGACGGCATAGCCGATGCCGCCGTACTCTCCCAGCACATTGACGAACTTGCCTTCCACCGCATTCATCGCGGGCTGCGGATAGTGGTGGCAGTCCTGGATGTCGCCGACAAAGTGGAAATTACCCCCGGAGGCGGCATTGATGAGACGGGTGTCGTCCTGCTGACGGGTGAACTCGGTGACTTCCTTGGTGTCAAACTGTCCCCAAGCCTCGTTGAAAGGAACCCATACCACGATACATTGGAAGGGCTTGAAAGCCTGCATGATTTCTTTCCACTCCTTGTAGAAGTTCTCCTTCCACTCCTGCGGGATGTTGCAGTCCGTTCCGCCGATAAAGCTGTCGCTTGCCCACTTGTTCTTTGTTGCGGTTTTGATGTCCGCGGGGCGGTATTCGTCACCGGCGCGGTTGCTGTGGTCGCCGATACAGGGCATATCCTGCCATACGAGCATTCCCAGAACATCGCAATGGTAGTACCAGCGCGCGGGTTCTATCTTGATATGTTTGCGAATCATGTTGAAGCCCATCTCCTTTGTCTTCTCCACATCGAACTTCAAAGCCTCGTCAGTAGGCGCGGTATAGAGACCGTCGGGCCACCAGCCCTGATCCAAAGGTCCGAACTGGAAGAGTGCCTGGTTGTTGAGAGCCATGCGCTTGCTTGCTTTCCTGTAGTTGTCGTCCTTGCAGATGGAGATTTTCCGCATGGCGGTGTAGCCTTGTACGGCATCAATGACTTTCCCTTTCCGGCTTAAGGTGATTTTAATGCCGTAGAGGTAGGGATCGTCAGGAGACCAGGTCTTTATCTCCGGCAAGGTGATGACTGCCTTGCCGTCTTTTGCGGAAGTGCCGGCGAGGACTTTGGTGGAGGGTTTTTCGGGATTATAGCCTTTTCCACCCTCCAGAACCTGTACCTGGATGTCGTCTCCAGCCTGCGTATTGGCGGCATCGACATTTATGGTGAGCTTTTTGGCGTCGATGTCGGACACCGCATAGTAGGACTTGATGTGGCTCTGGGCTACCGGCTCCAGCCATACGGTCTGCCAGATGCCTGTGACGGAGGTGTACCAGATGCCGCTGGAAGCACATACTTGTTTTCCGCGGGGCTGGAAAGAACAGTCGGTGTTGTCCCATACTCTGACACGAAGGGTCTGCTTGCCGCTCTTTTTCAGATGCTTGGTGATGTCATACTCAAACGGGGCGTAGCCTCCGGTGTGCTGCCCGATGTGGGTGCCGTTCACCCATACATCCGTTTTCCAGTCCACAGCACCGAAATGGAGCAGGATGTTCTTCCCTTTCCAATTCTTTGGAACGGTGAAAGTGCGCTCGTACCACAGGGCGTTCTCACCGCCCACCTTCTTTCCTACTCCCGAAAGGGCTGATTCCACGGCAAAAGGCACGAGAATCTTTCCGTCCGCCTTGAAGTCGGTGGCTTTCTCCGGGGTGATGGCGTAGTCCCACATACCGTTCAGGTTCTGCCACAAGGAGCGTACCATCTGCGGGCGCGGGTATTCGGGCAATGGATTTGCGGGGCTTACTTTCTCTGCCCAGGGGGTCATGATCTTGTTTCCGGCGGGTTTCCACGCCTGTGCCATGACCGTTCCGGCAGCCAGAGCTGCGGTTGCGAGTGTCAAAAGGGTTTTTCTAATCATTGTCTATGTTGTTTACGGTTAAATATCTGTTGTCAAAGGTAGAGAAAAAATAAGGAAACGGCAAACGCCATGAGGAGAAAATTGCGATGGAAGGCGGTTTCCGATTTTATTTTCCTAACTTTGCGTAAGAAACAAAGACTATGGGAAAGAACAAACTCGCCAAATTTGCGGACATGGCAGCCTATCCTCATGTGTTCCAGACGGAGGACTACGGGAATGTGGATGCGCCTCACGAGATGAAAGGCGTGTGGAAGGAACGTTTTTTCCAAAATGACAACCCCATCACGCTGGAGCTTGGCTGTGGACGGGGGGAGTACACGGTAGGGCTGGCGCGCATGTTTCCCGACCGCAATTTCATAGGCGTGGACATCAAAGGCGCGCGTATGTGGACAGGGGCGACCGAGTCCCTGAAGGAAGGACTGCGGAACGTGGCTTTTCTGCGTACCCGCATAGAGTTCATCACCCGCTTCTTCGCCCCGGGAGAAGTGGACGAGATATGGCTCACTTTCAGCGACCCGCAGATGAAGATGCCCACCAAAAGGCTTACCTCCACTTATTTTCTGGAGCGGTACCGCAAGTTCATGAAGGACGGAGGGGTGATTCATCTGAAAACGGACAGCAATTTCCTGTTCACATATACCCGGTATATGATGGAGGCAAACCATCTGAAGCCTTTCGTTCTGACGCAGAACCTCTATGAGGATGCCGGTGTCCTGCCTTTGGATGATACGCAAAGGAAGCTGTTGCAGATAAAGACCTATTACGAACAGCAGTGGATAGACCGGGGCATCCCCATCAAGTACCTCTCGTTCCCCCTGCCGCAGGAGGGGAAACTGGAAGAGCCGGATGTGGAGATAGAGCTGGACAGCTACCGCAGCTATTCCCGCAACAAGCGTTCTTCCCTGGAGAAAGCCAGATAAGGGAATTTCATGAGAACAAACCTGATATAAAAAATACAGACCAATGACATTATATCCCAAACTGATTACGGACGCGCTCGCTTCTGTGCGCTATCCGGGAGAGAACAAGAGCATCGTGGAGCTGGGTATGCTGCAAGACGATATTCGTATAGAGGGAAACAAGGTTTCCTTCAGCATTATGTTTCCCAAGAATCCCGATCCGTTTGCCAAATCCGTGGTCAAGGCAGCGGAGAGTGCCGTCAAACTGGAGGCGGGACAGGATGTGGAAGTGAATGTCACTCCCGTGTTCGCCCCCCGTCAGAAGCCAATGGAGCAGGAGAAGGCATTGCCCCAGGTGAGGAATGTGATAGCCGTGTCCTCAGGAAAGGGCGGAGTGGGGAAGTCCACGGTAGCCGCCAATCTGGCTGTGGCTCTCTCCGGGCAGGGCTATAAGGTGGGGCTGCTGGATGCGGATGTGTTCGGTCCGTCCATTCCTACTATGTTCCAGCTTGAGGATTTCCAACCTTACGGAGAGATGGTGGGGGAGAAGCAGATGCTTGTTCCGGCGGAAAAGTATGGCATGAAAATCATGTCCATAGGTTTCTTTATCAAGGCGGGAAGTGCCGCCGTGTGGCGCGGGCCGATGGCAAGCAACGCACTCAAACAGCTGATTACGGAAACGCTGTGGGGGGATTTGGAATATTTCATCATAGACACTCCTCCGGGTACAAGTGATATACACCTGACCATTATGCAGACTTTGCAGGTGACAGGAGCGGTGATCGTGAGTACACCGCAGAAAGTGGCGTTGGCGGATGCGCGGAAAGGGATAGATATGTATATGAATGACAAGATAAACATACCTATTCTGGGACTTGTGGAGAACATGGCATGGTTCACTCCTGCCGAACTGCCGGAGAACAAGTACTATATCTTTGGCAGGGAGGGCGTGAAGCGTCTTGCCGGGGAGATGCAAGTGCCTTTGCTCGGACAGATTCCTTTGGTGCAGAGCATCTGCGAGAGCGGAGACCAGGGAGCTCCCATGGCGACCCGCCCGGAGACCATGACGGGAATGGCTTTCCACAAACTGGCGGATGCCGTGGTGAAGGAAGTGGAAAAGAAATGACGGGTCTCCTCTTAGAGGATTAATTCCATATCATCCACACCCAGCCATTTGCCGAACTTGTTTCCCACTTGCTCAAAATGGGAGACGGGCTTGAAGCCCAATTTCTTGTGCATACGGATGCTGGGGGCGTTTTCCTCGGTAATACAGGCTATCAGTGCATGGAATCCACGGGCCTTACATTCCCGGATGAGATGCCGCATCAGCAAAGTGCCTATGCCTTTCCCCTGTGCTTCGGATGCCAGATACACGGTTGTCTCCAACGTGTGGGCGTAAGCGGCACGCTCTTTCCATAAATGCGCATAGCAATATCCGAGAATCTGTCCGTCCTCCTCATAGACATAATAGGGAAAGGAGGCGGAGATGGTCTCTATCCTGTGGCGCATCTCCTCCACGGAAACCGCCTCCGTCTCAAAGGTAATGGTGGTATGGGCGATGCAGGGATTGTAGATGTTGGCGATGGCTTCCGCATCGGAAGGTTTCACGGCTCTGATCATGTGGTGTAAAATGTGATAGTCCTGATAATGAAAACGTATAGACCGATGCAAAATTACATATTTCCCCGATATATCCTCCGCAACAGTCTTCTGTAATATAGGTAACTATTTCTGTAATCAGGGTATGAGAGGCTTGGAAAAACTCCGCTATCTTTGCAGCCCGGAAGATATATAATAATGTACAATATATATAATAGGAACATGATATGAGAAAACCAATGATGACAATACTGCTTTCAGAGGTATGTATGATGGCTTTTGCCCAGTCCAAGGTGTATGTGACCCGGGAGATTTCTCCCGAATCCCTGGTGCGTATTTATCAGGCATTAGGAAGGAAAGCCACAGGAAAGGTGGCGGTAAAGATCAGTACGGGTGAGGCAGGGAACAACAATTACCTCAAGCCCTCGCTTATATCTCCTTTGGTAAAGGAGGTGAACGGGACTATCGTGGAGTGCAATACGGCATACGCTGGAAAGCGTGGAACAGCGGAAGAGCATAGAAAGGTAATCAGCCAGCACGGTTTCGACAAGATTGCCAAAGTGGATATCATGGATGCGGAGGGGGAGATGAAAATCCCGGTCAAAGACACCGCACATATTAAATATGATATAGTAGGCTCTCATCTGGGAAATTATGACTTTATGATCAACCTTGCGCATTTCAAAGGACATCCTATGGGCGGTCTTGGAGGCGTGCTGAAGAACCAGAGCATAGGTGTGGCTTCCGCCAATGGCAAGGCTTATATACACAGTGCGGGCAGACAGGAAGTGGTAGAGGGTTTGTGGCGCAATGTGGGCGACCAGACGGGCTTCCTTGAATCGATGGCTTCCGCCGCCCAGGGCGTGGCGGATTATTTCGGAGACCGTATATTGTACATCAGTGTGATGAACAATATGTCTGTGGATTGCGACTGCGTGGCCCGTCCCGCTGCGGTAAAGCTGAAGGACTATGGCATACTGGCATCCACCGACCCCGTGGCTCTGGATCAGGCGTGCGTGGATATTGTCTTCAATATGACCCCGTTGGAGGGTAATGACAACGCTCCCTTGAAAGAGAGAATCCAGTCCCGACACGGCACGCACACCATAGGGCATGCGGAGAAGATAGGACTGGGAAACAGGAAATATGTGCTGGTGAGTATAGACGGGAAGAAAGGGAAATGAGAACGTATCTTTTTTTAGAGACTGTACTGCTGCTTTCAGTTCCCTTTTCCGCCGGGGCGGAGATGACAGGGGATTCCATCGCACCCCGTGAACTCCATCCTGTTGTGGTGACGGGTACGCGCCATGCGGCTGACAGCCGCTATCTGCCGATGACCATAAGCGTGCTGGACAGGGAAATGCTGACGAAAAACTACCAGTCCTCACTCCTTCCGACGGTGACGGAACAAGTCCCCGGACTGTTTGTAACCTCCAGAGGGGTTCTCGGCTACGGTGTTTCCACGGGCGCGGCGGGAGGAATCAAAGTGCGTGGTATCGGTGGAATGGCGCAGATGCTGGTGCTGATAGACGGGCAACCGCAGTATGCGGGACTGATGGGACACCCCATAGCCGATGTATACCAGACGATGATGGCTGAAAAAGTGGAGGTTCTCAGAGGTCCGGCATCGCTGTTGTATGGCTCCAATGCCATGGGCGGAGTGATGAATATCGTCACCCGACAGGCTGAAACCGCAGGAAACAAGATGGGCGCGCAACTGGAAGCGGGGTCTTACGGGACGATACAGGGACAGATAACCCAGCAGATGAGGAAAGGACGGCTCTCCGAGACAGTCGGGGCAGGGTATTCACGAACCGACGGACACCGGGCGAACAGTGAGTTCGAACAGTTCTCTGGGTTCTTGAAACTGGGATACGAGCTGTCTTCCGCCTGGAAACTGAGCGGGGATGTGAGTATCACGCATTTCAACGCCTCCAATCCTGGAGAGGTGACTGCCCCTTACATTGACAATGACTCGAAAATCACCCGCGGACTGGCTTCCTTACAGCTGGCGAACAACTATGAAAGGATGTCGGGGGCGGTAAGGGTGTTCTACGACTGGGGACATCACAAAATAAATGACGGCTATCATCCGGGTGGCACGCCGCAGACGCAACTGTATCTTCACAATGATTTGATGAGCGGGGTCAGTGCTTATGAGAGCGTGTCTCTGTTTGCAGGAAACCGCACGACAGTGGGTCTCGATTACCAGCATTTCGGGGGAAGGGCATGGAACAGGGTAATGGCAACTCATGCGCGCCAGGAACTGGCGGACAAAACGGAGGACGAGATAGCGGGATATGTGGATTTCCAGCAGAAGATGGCTTCGTGGCTGACCTTGGATGCTGGTATCCGGGCGGATAATCACTTTTTGGCAGGGATGGAATGGATTCCGCAGGGAGGGCTGACATTCTCTTTCTCCCCGGAATCGCAACTCCGTGCCATGGTGAGTAAGGGATTCCGTAACCCCACCATTCGTGAGTTGTATATGTTCCGTCCCCGGAACAGTGCCTTGCAGCCGGAACGCATGATGAATTACGAGCTGGCATACAGCGACAATCTGTTCAACAACAGCCTTCACGTAGGCGTGAATGTGTTCTATCTGAAAGCGGAGAATCTGATTAGTCTGGAAATGGTGGACGGCCGTTCCCAGTGGATGAATACCGGGAAGACGGAGAATGGCGGGGTGGAACTGGATATGCGCTACAAGGCTTCCCGAAGATGGGGCTTCAATGCCAATTACAGTTACCTCCACACCAGCAAACCCATTACGGGTGCGCCGGAAAACAAGTTGTATGTGGGGGCGGACTATACGCAGAACCGCTGGACGGTAAGTACAGGCGTGCAGTTCGTCTCAGGATTGGCTCTGGCGACAGGGAACAATGCGCCTCGTGAGAGTTTCACGCTATGGAATCTTACCGCAAGTTACAGGGTTTGCAAACCGCTCAAACTGTATGTGAGGGGAGAGAACTTGCTTGCCCAACGGTATGAGACGATGCAGGGATTTCCGATGCCCCGTGCCACAGTGATGGGCGGAGTTCGTCTGGATATATGACAAAGTGGAAGAAATACAAATAAAACAAGCACGGAAAGAGAGCCGGGAGGGCTTCTTTCCGTGCTTGTTCTTGTATGAGGGGATATTGGTTCGTAGAGTTATTCCATCAGGGCTTTCGCTTCCCTGGTGAGATAAGGCTTGATGTCTTTGTACGCCACATTGAAGGAGACAAGACCGGCAGCGTAAGGGGCTATCTCGTATTGCTGGTAGACAAAGTACAGACTGTCGTTTTCTATGTATGGGGTGTGGACCGGGAGGGGGATCATCCCCTTGTTTTCCTCTGGCAACAGGAGGAAACTGGTGATATTGGAAACGGTGGCTTCCTTTTCGCCACAGTCCCTGAAATATTGTACGATGCCCTTGCGCAATATGCCTTGGAGGGCTTTGATGCGAGTTGTGTCTACACTTTGTACTATCGGTCGGTTGGTTATCTTACTGATATTCCTGCTATAACTGGTGAATGAGCCGTGCGCTCCGCCTGTGTAACTGCTGTATGTGATACTGTATGTGAGGTATTTCGGGGTCTCCGCTGCCTTTCGTACCTTAAGTGAATACTCCATATTGGGTCTCTGGCTCTCGTCCCATTCCATTTCTGTCATCATCTCTTTTTGGGCATCCATCAGGTATTTCAGCACGCCTTTCCCGTAGAAATCCACCATCCGTTGCGGCTGTTCGATGCTTCCTTTATAAAAAGGATGCTTGTTTCTCTCCTCGTCCATGCAGTTGATACGGGGGAAATATATCTCCTTGAGTTGCCTGGCAATAAATTCCTTTACTGCTTGTGAGAAAGCGTCAGTACCTGTGGGGTAATCGATGTAGATACTGCTACTGATGGACGAACCGTGGCTTACGTGGCAGGCAATTACGTGGCAGGCAAAGCTGTCTGTAGCCAATGTTTCTGGGGAGATAGCGACGGAGATACTATCCGATGAATCGGAACGCAGCGTGTCTGCGTTATTCTTCTGGGCGGAGTTCTTGCATCCAGTGGAAGCGATTGTCCATACAAAAACCGCCAATAGGGTCAGAGGAAGTCTGTTCATAATCGTTTTAATATATGAATACTACTGTTTGATGAAACGAAGCAGTCCGAATACATAGCGACGGAAACCTGGACGGTATTCCAATATACGGTCGAACCAACCGAGGTGCTTGCCCGTTACCCGAACCACATTGCCCACGAATACCATGGCGAAGAGTGTGCCGATGCCTACGATATGCCACTGCCATGCCCCGAAAAACACATAGCCGAAGAACACGGCGAGTACTACGAGCGACACATCAACGCAGATCTTGACCTTGTGGAACGCCACTCCAGTAACATGGCTTATCGCTACTGGAAAGCCCTCGCCTGGCATCGTGACTGAGCCGCATCTTACTTCCATGGCGATACCCGCACCGAGAATGATGCATCCAGCCACTTGTGCGGCAACCTTATACCACAGTGATACGGGCATGAGCCATGCCGTAAGCAGCATATTGACATCTATCAGCGAGCCGAATACGAAGCCTACGAGAAGCTGGAAGAGTTGTACCAATTCAAACTGACGGCGCAGGACAAGTATCTGTCCCACCACCAGGAAGGCGTTCATGATATATGTGTACTGTCCGATAGTGAGTGCCGGGATGCAGGAAACGCACTTTCCTGCCGACTGAAACACGTAGGGAAGAGTTGATATCACGCTTGAGCCGAGCATGCTCCTCACGCATACGGCTACGCCAAGGGTCATCACATAAAGCGAACCAAGCAGCAGAAGATGCTGCCAAAGAAAGGAAATGATTTTGTCTTTTGCTGTCATATAATTAAAAAGCCCCAATAGACTGGAGG
>CAVEJA010000214.1:1705-5467 GCA_963615745.1 Duodenibacillus sp. | reverse complement strand
ACGTATAAGTACCCAGTTTCATTTTCTGTGCATCCGCAAAGGAGAATATGGCGGAAAAGCACAGAGCCAATATCATTGTTTTCTTCTTCATAAAATTCGCATATTCAGTATTCAGAAGACTAAATTCCTTCTTTCATGTTCTTTCTCAGGAAATCCTCAGCACACAACAGGTCATCAGGAGTGTCTATCCCGATTGTTTCCTGACTAGTTTGCATCACTTTTATCCTGTATCCGTTCTCAAGCCATCTCAACTGCTCCAGAGATCCAGCCAACTCCAAGGAAGACTGAGGAAGCCGGGTTATCTCTTTCAAGACCTCTGTCTTGTACGCATAAAGCCCTATATGCTTGAAATAAGTATGGCTTGACGCCCATTTTTCTTTCTCCTTGCCGCGAAGAAAAGGTATCACGGAGCGGCTGAAATATAATGCAAAACCTCTTTTATCCACAACAACCTTGGGAGAATTGGGATTCTCTATCATATTCCAAGGAGTATCAGCGTCAAAGGGCTTGACAAGAGTGGCTATCTGAGTTTCCTCGTCCTGGAAACACTCCTT
This sequence comes from Duodenibacillus sp., assembly GCA_963615745.1. GTDB lineage: Bacteria > Bacteroidota > Bacteroidia > Bacteroidales > Bacteroidaceae > UBA6382. Next base: position 4,913 of record CAVEJA010000214.1, on the reverse strand, counting down.
TATAGCCGCCAGTTGGGATGCCTGAATAAAAGGTTCATCCCCCTGGACATTTACGATAACATCATATTCCCTGCCATTTCTCACATAAGCCTCCCAGCATCTGTCCGTTCCACTACGATGGTTTTCATCGGTCATCACGGATTTTCCTCCAAAGGAACGAACCGTGGACATGATCTCCTCGTTATCTGTGGCTACCAAAGTCTCATCAAAAAAAGGAGAGACCCGCTCATATACCCACTGTATAATCGGTTTTCCCGCCAGCAAAGCCAAAGGTTTGGCAGGAAACCGTGTAGAGGCATAACGGGCAGGAACAATAGCTATATATTTTCTTTGCGTCATATCGGATCTGTATTTTACCTATTCAAAAACATCGTCTATCTGGTTTCCTACAATGGAATCTGTCTCCAGAGCAGTCCCACAGGAATTAAAGTCTGCGGGAACATTGAAATCCTCCATCTGGGAGTAGCCTAACGACGGGTCTGCATAAACCATTTTCATAAACTTGGCCCAGATAGGAAGTGCCAATGTCGCTCCCTGTCCCATAGACATCTGGTCAAAATGGATATCCCTGTCCTCTCCTCCGACCCAGCAACCTGAGACAAGGCGAGGAACAATCCCCATAAACCAACCGTCGGAATTGTTGTTTGTAGTCCCGGTCTTGCCTCCAATAGGACCTTTGAGGCTGTATTTATATCGCAATCGGACTGCTGTTCCCTGGTCTACGACTGCTCTGAGCATCTCCAGCATACAGTAGGAACTCTCCGCACTGATAACCTCGTTCATCCGGGGACGGAACTCAGCCACCACTTCCCCCTCATTGTTCTCTATTCTTGTGACATATAGAGGGGTCACACGAATCCCCTTATTGACAAACGCCGTATAGGCACTCACCATTTCAGCCACAGAAATATCGCAAGTTCCCAGACACAGGGACATTGACGGGTATATGTTCAAGCTGTTTACACCGAAAGAGCGTATCAACTGCACCAAAGCGTCTGGTCCCAGCTTATCCATCAGATATGCCGAAATCCAGTTGTTGGACTGGGACAAGCCCCATTTCAAGGTCACCATCTCCCCGATATGGGAATGTCCGCTGTTGCGGGGTGTCCACGGTTTCCCTGCCACCATATATGTAGTCGGCTCGTTCAAAACCTCGTCGCAAGGTGTGAAACCGTTTTCCATGGCAAGAGCATACAGATAAGGCTTGATGGTAGAACCCACTTGCCTGCGCCCCATCGTACACATATCGTATTGGAAGAAGCTGTAATCCATTCCCCCCACATAAGCCTTCACGTTTCCAGTCATCGGATCCATAGACATAAAGCCTGTTCGCAAGAATGTCTTATAGTAAAGTATCGAATCCTGCGGGGTCATCAAGGTATCTACATCCCCGTGGCTCGTATAAATGGTCATCGGGACACGCTCTGTCTTGAAGAACCGCTTGACTTCCTCGTCCGACATTCCCTCCGCACGCATGGAGCGATACCTCTCGCTTCTCTCGATACAGCGCATGATGATGGATCTGATTTCCGTCTTACCCAAGTTTGAATAGGGGTTCACATTGTGTCCGGAGATGTGTTTGGACTTCTCAAACAAGGGTTGCAAGTACGCCATGTGCTCCCTGACCGCCCTTTCCGCATATCTCTGCATCCGGGAGTCAATCGTTGTATAAACTTTCAGACCGTCCGTATAGATATTGTATGGCGTACCGTCTTTCTTGGTGTTCTTGTTGCACCATCCGTACAGAGGATTCTGTTCCCATGCGACCGAGTCATCCACATACTCCTGGCGTTGCCAGGAAGCGTAATTGTCGGGAGAAGGGCGTTTGGCTGTCATGATATGGCGCAGATATTCCCTGAAATAAGTTGCCAAACCATCCCTGTGGGAAATTTTCTGTATGTTCAATCCCAGCGGTTTCGCCTTATATTTACTATACTCCTCCTCTGTAAGATAACCCTGCTCCTCCATTAAGGACAATACCACATTGCGTCGTTCCAACACTCTCACGCTGTCACGGACAGGATTATAGTAGGAAGGGTTCTTACACATCCCCACCAACATAGCTGCCTCTCCGACATTCAGATTGTCCGGGGTCTTGTTGAAATAGACCCTTGCCGCTGTTTTTATCCCCACGGCATGATGCAGGAAATCAAAATAATTCAGATACAATGTCAGAATCTCGTCCTTCGAGTAATGCTTTTCCAATTTGACGGCAATCACCCACTCTATCGTCTTCTGCAAGACACGTTGCGGAGCACTTGAAGCCAGCGACGAGGTATACAGCTGCTTCGCCAGTTGCTGTGTAATCGTGCTTCCTCCTCCGGCTTCCTTTTGCCCCAGAACGCCCCGTTTCACCACTGCGCGGGCCACAGACCGCACATCTATTCCCGAATGCTCATAAAAACGTTTGTCCTCTGTCGCCACCAGTGCCTGAAATACACAGGGCGCAATCTCGTCCTTGCGGGCAAATATGCGGTTCTCATTGAGAGACCATGTACCCAAAAGCACATTGTCAGATGACAAGATCTGAGTGGCATATTTGCTTATCGGGTTTTCCAACTCCTCGATAGGAGGCACATACCCTATCCATCCCCGGCATATCGCTGCAAAAAAGAGAGCAATACCTATAATGGATGCCACAAATACCCCCCATAGAATGTATATCAGCTTCATTTCTTTTCCTGTCCGTTTTAACGCCACTGCCAATCAGGGCATAATGATTAGCAAAGATACTATTTTTTTATGAACTTTCCTCTCCTTTCTCACAAGAAACAGGAAGAACAGAGAGACGGACGACGAAAAGCAAAGTTTTCATCCGACACGGGCTTAATCCGCAAAAAAAGTGATAATTTTGTGAGGAATTTATCTAATAATACAATCAAAAACACACATGGAGCGAGACACTGAAATCTTTAAGATCATTGAATTGGAACACCAACGCCAGTTGAAAGGCATGGAGCTTATCGCATCTGAGAACTTCGTAAGCGAGGAAGTAATGCAAGCTATGGGCAGCTGCCTGACCAACAAGTACGCAGAGGGATATAGCGGACACCGCTATTACGGAGGCTGCGTTTATGTTGATCAGAGCGAAACACTGGCTATCGAACGTATCAAGAAGATTTTCGGGGCGGAATACGCCAACGTACAGCCACATTCCGGGGCACAGGCAAACGCAGCCGTCTTCTTAGCATGCCTAAAAGCTGGAGAC
>CAVEJA010000214.1:683-1695 GCA_963615745.1 Duodenibacillus sp. | reverse complement strand
AATCTGGATCATGGCGGGCATCTCTCCCACGGCTCGAAAGTAAACACTTCCGGCATTTTATACAATCCCGTAGGATACAATATCAAGAAAGAGACAGGTCGTGTAGACTACGACGAGATGGAGCAGCTGGCTTTGCAGCACAAGCCCAAACTCATTATCGGTGGAGGTTCCGCCTACAGCAGGGAATGGGACTATGCGCGTATGCGCTCCATCGCAGATAAAGTAGGGGCTCTCTTCATGGTGGATATGGCGCATCCGGCTGGACTTATCGCAGCTGGATTGCTGGACAATCCTTTGAAATATGCGCACATTGTGACCTCCACCACCCACAAAACACTGAGAGGCCCTCGCGGAGGAATTATCCTTATGGGGAAGGATTTCGAGAACCCATTCGGCAAGAAGAACAAGAAAGGCGAGACTTTGATGATGAGCTCCCTACTCAACAGTGCTGTTTTCCCTGGCATACAGGGTGGTCCGCTGGAGCATGTCATCGCCGCAAAAGCCGTTGCTTTCAACGAGATTCTGCAACCCTCTTTCAAGGACTACGCCTTGCAGGTAAAGAGAAATGCGGCAAAGCTGGCAGAAGAGCTGGTCAAGAGAGGATTCGACATCGTCAGCGGAGGAACAGACAACCACTGTATGCTGGTGGATCTTCGCTCCAAATACCCTGATTTGACAGGAAAAATAGCAGAAACCGCCCTTGTAGCAGCGGACATCACCGCCAATAAGAACATGGTGCCTTTCGACACCCGTTCCGCATTCCAGACTTCGGGCATCCGTCTTGGCACTCCCGCCATCACGACACGCGGAGCAAAAGAGGATTTGATGGTTCTTGTCGCAGAACTTATAGAAAAGGTTCTGAACGCACCAGAGGACGAGAAAGTCATTGCCAATGTACGCCACGAGGTCAATGAGACGATGAAAAGCTATCCTCTCTTCGCCTGGTAAAAGGCAAGAAAACCCACACACTTTAATCACGAGAGCGGAAGGGCTGTTGAATACGCCCTTCCGC
>CAVEJA010000214.1:0-673 GCA_963615745.1 Duodenibacillus sp. | reverse complement strand
TACGACCTTTACTGCTTTATTCTTTCAAGGGCGGCTATTCTTTAGACGTGAAAGTCTCATAAGTGCCATCGTCAAAGAATATCCGTATCTCCTTAATCTGCCGCTTCACAACCTTTATTTCGGCAGGCTGGGGTGGAACGGAGGGATAAGGTCTTGGGGCATCCGTTGTTTCCGGTTTCCACGCATTACCGCTATTCGCAGAAGCCATTGCCATATCATCGTGAGGAGAAAATAAGGAAAGCTCCGTTCCTCCTCCTGCCTCTCCAGACCTTTCCGGCATGGATTCCTCAGACCTATCCTTGTACATTTCCCCCTCACCGAACAACAACCAGCTTATATTCACATTCGGGAAGGCCCGATGAATAGCCTGGGTATGGTTGTTTGTCGGCTTCGTTCTCTCATTTAAAATTCCAGACAAAGAGCCTGGCGTGATTCCCAATTTTGCGGCAAAGTCCTGCTGGGACATTCTTTGAGAATTCATCAATTCCTTAATACGGTCTTTTATGTCCATGATACGGTCAAATTTTAGTGTGAAGACACGATTTTTCGCACTTTGCAAAGTTAAAGCATAATTCCCATATACAAATTACAAAAACCGAACTATTTTATTATTCAAATATTCGAATTCGTATTTTTAAACCCGGTGTTTTCTTATGCGGATTCGCATTTTAGA
>CAVEJA010000213.1:0-4656 GCA_963615745.1 Duodenibacillus sp. | reverse complement strand
TTGGGGGCTGTCCTCGCCACGCTGGCAACAGGCATACTCTCGCAGATCTCCTGGAACTATGCGTTTCTGGTTTATTTAATGGTATGGATAGCCATCATCCCCTGCGCATTATTCCTTCCCTCCCGAAAACTTCCGACCCGCAAGGGCAATCCTTTCTCTTCGGGAAACATACACACTTACAAGCTGTATATCCTTTCCATGCTATTCGCTTCGGGGATATTCTTCATCTATCCCACCAACTTCGCCATACAGGCAGCCCGTGACAACTACACCGTACCCCCGTCCCTCATCACCGCCATCATGGCATTCATGGATCTGATAGCCATGTTCATGGGAGTGTTCTATACAAACATCTTCCATGCGCTCAAGGGATATATCCGCTATCTCTCCCCTGCCGCCTTCCTCATCGGCTATGCCGTTTTGGGCAGCTCGCCCCATGTCGGGTGGGTCATTGCCGGTTCGGTATTCGTAGGCATCGGGGCTGGGACGGGAATACCTTATGTTTTCGCCACGGCAAGCCACAAGGCAGGCAAGGAAGGAACCGCTGTGGTGATGCCGCTCATAGCCGCATCGCTTTATCTGGCGCAGTTCTGTATTCCCTTCCTTGTCCACTCAGGGGAGCTCCTCCTGTCCGACACCGTGCGGAAACCCTACATTGTCGCAGTCGTCCTCTCGCTTCTCATGCTGGCTTACAACCACTGGAAGCGTCATACTCCCGAATCCCGTTCCTGAGATTACTTCTTTTTATGGTCGGACAACCATGAGTCCACAGAGTATTTTCCCGCGCCGGTAAGAGCCAGCACGCAGTACATCCCGCAGAAAACCAAGGGAAGAGACAGGGTGGCAAACGCATCGTGCCAGTGATATTTGCAAGCCACCAGCATATTGAACGCCAATATCAGTGCCATCAGGCGGGAATAGAGACCTCCCATCAGGGCGATGGAACACCCCACTTGGGCAAAAATGGTCAGAATCAGTGAGGGAATCATCCCTATACCTATCGGATCATCAAAGAAATTAACGGAATATTCCTGATAATTCTGAATCTTCTTGATGCCATAAGGCAGCATCATCCCTCCGCCAAACAGCCGAAACAGGAGAAGGGTTATTGACATTCCCTTCTCCGAAAGAGGCTTGTTGCGGAAAACAAAGTCTATCATTCCTTTCATAAACGTACATTTTATATATTATTCATCTTGGATTTTACGTATCACTCGGCAGGGATTCCCAACCGCCAATGTCCCTGCCGGGATGTCCTTGCTCACGACACTTCCCGCTCCGATCACACAGTTGTCCCCAATCGTCACCCCGGGAAGGACACAGGTCTGTGCGCCTATCCACACGTTGTTCCCCACACTAATGGGGTATGCGTACTCCTGCCCCCGGTTTCTCTGCCCTACATCGAAAGGATGTCCGGCGGTATAAAAGCCGCAATTGGGAGCAATGAACACATTGTTTCCGAACCTGATCCTCGCCCCATCCAGAAAGACACAGTTCACATTGGCATAGAAATCCTCGCCAATCTCTATATTGTATCCGTAATCACAATAAAACGGCTGCTCTATCAGGAAGTTCTCTCCCGTTTTTCCCAGCAGGCTTCTGATTATCTCCTTTCTCCGTTCCATATCCGACGGCTGCAAATGATTGTATTCATAACAAATATCCTTGCACGCCAGCCTTTCCGCCACCAATACAGCGTCATTGGCATTATACAACTCGCCACGGGCGCATTTCTCTTTCTCTTCCACCATAATTAATATAGCTCTTTTCTGTTTTCCATCTGCAATATGCCCAACCGTTTTGAATCGCCCTGCCTACACATCATTCGCACGAGAAGAACTGCCCTGTCGCCGATATGCCCTGGGCATCTACCCTGATTCGCTGCTGTTTCCGGCTATTGCCGAAGAACAGTATCTGCGCTTTTCCCTTCTCGTCCGTCACCACATTCGGATTCCAATACAAGGTACGCCGCACATCCGTTGGGGTGGGCGCGTTCATCGTTCTATAATCCGGGCTGTAAAATTCCTCGTATTTGGAATATCCGTGTACGGGAGTTATACGTTGTCCCTTGCGGTATTGCACCAGACTGTTGTCCACCCGGGTGTATAGAAGAATGGTTACCGGGGTACGTGAGAGGGACAGCAGCTCCCGCTTTCTGGCATCTGTCATACGGGGCGGATTGAGTCTCATCCAGGCATCCGGCTGCTCACAAATCACAAGCGAGCGAATCTCGCTCATAAAATAGTTTATATCATCTATCGGGAGGTCGTTATCCGTCAGTACAACCACGGGAGCACCCTTGTAAGTCAGGATAGGATCATCCTGAGTCTCCTTCCGGGGATTGACATCCGATACCTCCACAGTCAAATTCGGGTTCACCTTTGCCAGCCAATCCCATATCAAGCCCTCTCTCTCGCCTTTATCCAGCAACTTCTCCAAAGCATCCTCCACATTATAATACAGCGTGGCGTAACGCTTTCCCGCACTCTCGCCACCCATCCATGTGAAACGCGAGCCATAAGGATGGAGTTTCCACTTCTCTTTCACCCCGACTTCCGGAAGCTGGACGATGCGGGGCAGCGTGTCCACCCACTGGAACAACTCCGGCTCCTCCCTTTCCGCCAGAGAGGGAGAGGAAGAGACCGTTGCGGAAAGAGCCAACGGATTGTAGGGGGCAGGCGGTGGGGAAAAGCCTCTGTTGAGAGCGACATTGCATGATTTGCGCTTTCCATTGACCATTGTCGTGAAATACCCGATGCCCTCTCCATAGAAATCGGGGGCGAGCAGAGCGAAAGACCCGTCGGAAGCCGTCCGCGTATCACCGCTCACAAACGTTTTGCCCAACATCACCATGAGGTTCACATCCACATTCCCCTTTCCCTCATGCTTTGCTCCGTTACCGACGATCCGTCCGTCTACAAGCAAGCCGTCCTCAACGGGCTGTTTCAGAACGAAAGGCCTCACGCCAGACATCTCCTCCCACGCATAACGGCGATAGCCTTGCACCATCAGCAACAGATCCAAAGCATAGAGACGCTCTTTGTCCCGGGCGGAGAAATAGTATTCGGGACGATGGATATATCCTTTCAGGTCGGAAGCCAACAACAAATTGGCGGACATGCCCTCCCCCTCCAAGCCGAAGTCACCGTCCACATCACGGACTGACAAAGAAAACTCCCCTTTGACAGGTTTTCCCTGGGCATTGGAAAGCGTGAAATCCAGCACGATTGGAGAGAAAGCATCATATACTTTCTCATTTTGCGCCACAGAAAGCTGCAAAGGCTTCCTATGAGGAGTTATCCAAACCAGTCTCTCGCTGAGCAATTCTCCTTGCGAGGTGAATAAAGACACTTGGTGGACACCGTCGCGCAACTGCCGGTAAGGAATGGTCTTCACCCTTTCAGACAATGAGGACACACTGATTGTATCGAAATAACAGGGAACGCCACGACAGACAACACTGATTCCCAATATCTGAGACGGAAAAGAGGCGTTGCTCTTGCTTGTAACCACAAGATTCCCCACCGTATCTACAGACGCCACAATGTCACATCCCGTCTTCCGGGCTGACGGCAGAGGAAACAAAGCCTGCGCTCCCGACGCATCTGTCACCTCGGCATATCCACCATTCCAGTCACTCGGAACACACAACATCCCCATTCCCTCATGAACAGTCCGCGTCTTGCCCGTTTCGGATTTGTCCGTCCGCAGAAGACGCACAGAAGCGGAGAGAGGCGTTCCTCCCGCATCCGTTATCTTGAAAGCCACTCTGGAAGACACGCCCTGGGTGATGTATCCTCCTTCCGGGTAGAATGTCATCATCGTCTTGCCTTCCCTGACAGTATTTTCCTCTTTTGACACGGAAGGTGCGGGACGCTGGAAAGCCTTGTCTTTCTCGTTCTGTATCTCGCACATGGTCATCTCGCCATACTGCAAGGAATCTTTCGGGGTATCGTATATCGGTATCACACGGGAAAAGACATAGGCGGCATCCCAGTTAAGCATGGCACGGGTATAGGCACGCACCTCATAATATCCCGTATGCACGATATTCTCCAGATGAAACTCCCCGCAGGTGCGTCCGTTTATCACGGGATATTTTTTCCTTTGCAGGACTTCTCCCTCCGGGGTCAGCAGTTCCACATACAAAACCTTGCTCATATCCGTAGGCAACAGCGTAGCCGCCCCCACCACATAAGCCTTGAACCATATTGTCTCTCCAGGAAAATATCCGTTATTGTCCAGATGAAGATAGACTTTCTCCTGTGTGTATTGCTGATTATAGGCGGCGATATTGTTAAAAAAGCCTTTCAGTTTGTTCAACACGTCGTCCTGCGCCCGCAAAGGAGACACACAGAATACGACCCACACGCTTACAACAAATAAAACTCCAGCTTTCCTCCTCGTCATATCCCCACTTATTTTCATATACAATCTGCAATATTACTATTTTTCCCTCATTTCCACTCCCTTGTTATAGGAAAAAAGAATCGCAGCCCTCTATCCAGAGCTGCGATTCTTCTGATTTATATCAAAGATACGGTTATTACGCCTTCGGAGCTTCCTTATGCTCGAAACGGGGATTACCGTGTTCTCTACGCTGATCGCCATGGCGTGGTCCGCGCGGACGAGCCGGGCGTTCCTCATAATCGGCAG
>CAVEJA010000212.1:0-2397 GCA_963615745.1 Duodenibacillus sp. | reverse complement strand
ATCAAGGGACTGCTGACGAAAGGGGCTGTCCGGGTAGACGGAACTGTCCGTACCCAATACAACTTTCCTGTTACAGAAAAGAACCAGATAGAACTCGTAAAGGGAGAAAAGGCTGTTGCCAGCAATGCGGAACGCAATATGCGACGCTTTGCCACCATCGTATACGAAGACCAGTGGCTGCTTGTGATCCATAAAAAGACGGGTGTTCTCTGCGTTCCTACCGGACATCACGGCTTTTGTCTGAAGACATTATTGGACGAATACCTCCAAAGAAAGGGGGAAAACCGTACCGCCCATATCGTACACAGGCTGGACAAGGAGACTTCCGGGCTGATGATTTACGCCAAAAGCCGGGAAATACAAGACATTTTCACGCACCACTGGAGAGAAATCATACAGGACAGACGCTACTACGCCCTCTGTAACGGACGATCAAGACGGGAAACAGGAACAATAGAAAGCTGGCTGTCCGAGGATAAATTCTACAATATCACCAGCAGCAAGAAAGACAACGGAGGGAAATATGCCATTACCCATTATCACTTACTGGCATACAAACACCCTTATTCTCTTTTCGATGTGAAATTGGAGACCGGCAGAAAGAACCAGATACGTGTCCACATGGCAGATATTGGCTGTCCCGTTGTCGGAGACAGGAAATATGGAAACGAATCCGATCCCATCGGAAGAATGGGACTTCACGCATACAAGATTTGTTTCACACATCCGAGGACAGGCAAACTATTGGAATTTTCCACTCCAATCCCCACCTCTTTCAAAACGCTGCTGTAAAATCACACACGTCTTTTTTCTACCACAACCTTATCAGAGCCACTATAAAAGCCAGGCAATAGCTTGACAAAAGACCTGTCGCCAAAATACAGGCATACTTATCGTCTGTCAGAATAGAGGCATCGCTTCCCATCAGGATTCTTTTCCGATATATTTTAGAAAGGATACAGCCTATCAGTATCCCCCAAAATGTTCCAACGAGGACATCTCCAAGGTAATGAACGCCCAAATACACACGGGTATAGCTGTTCAACACCGCCCAACTCACGATAAGACCTCCCAGATATTTTCGGCGGACAAGGCACGCCAGAAAGACAGCTACCGAGAAAGTGTTGGAAGCATGAGCAGAGAAAAAACCGTAACGACCGCCACGATAATCATGGACAACATCCACACAATACATGATAAGGGGATCTTGGGTGGGTCTCCAACGCTGGAAGAAAGGTTTGAAAACAGAGGAAGACAACTGGTCTGAAACAAAAACAGCCACGACAAGGAAGAACACCGCAAAATAAAACTGGCGCAGCGACAAATTCTTCCACAGCATCCATAGCACCAACAATCCCACAGGAATCCATGTCAATGTAGAGGTTGCCACATATATCACCTCGTCCCAACAAAGATTACTGCTACCATTAATAAAAAGAGTAGCCTGTCTATCCCATTCCAGCAGCCGCTCCAACATAACCCTTCAAGAGATTCATATCTATATCAGTTCCATTGAGGAACAGGAAATCCAACCTTTCTTTCCGTCAGGCAGTGTTATCTCCTTCCATTTCTCCATCGTATCGTCTGTAATCTTGACTTTTGTTCCCGGATGAAGCGTAAATAGCGTATTACCAGAGTTGGCAGGAGTACTCTTTATTGGAGCGGTCTTCATGATTATCGCCCCCGTCTTGTCCAAGAACTGACTGCGCTGGACAGCCGCACAAACATTAAAGACAATGACAAGTACCAGCAACAATACCGCAAGATAGGTCGCCAAACGGCGGAGCAACGGCTTTTCCAAGAAGCGAGCCAGCAGACAGGCTACCAACAACAGGAAGAACGCCCCCAAAGCCATACGTCCCCATCCATCAGTACTATGCGCATTTACCAGACTGTGACACCAATAGAGAACAAAGAACTGGTCAGTATCCACTATCTTGTCCTGTGTCTTGCTACGTGCCAATGCGAGATTGAATCGGATGTCAGAGTTCCCCGGATCACGCAAAGCCGCCCTCTCATAGTTCAAGACAGCGTGGGCAATATCGTGCATTCTATAATAGGCATTCCCCAAATTATAATAAATACTGGCATTTTCTCCCTGTTTCAACAACAGTTCATACTGCCGTACCGCCTGCCCGTACTTCTCCTGACTATAGGATTTATCCGCTTCCTCCTTTGTCACAGCGCAGACAACAGAAACACTTAACAGGCAGAAACAATATAGTACGAGAATCTTCTTCATTTCTTTTTCTTGATTTGAGAATCCAATAAACTTATTATCTGAAGACCTTGCTGATACTTTTCCTCCATCCGGGTAGCCTTTTCGCTACCACCCGCATAGCGCATAAACTCACATTCATCCAGTATCTGGAAGAACCTTTCTTGCAAATCAGAAGC
>CAVEJA010000211.1:0-3285 GCA_963615745.1 Duodenibacillus sp. | reverse complement strand
GGCGGAGCTATTCTCTGATGGGGTGTAAAGGGACGAGGTCTTCAACAAGGAGAACACCGTCTGTTACCTTGAAACGGACATCGTAATCCAGAAAAGGCATCCCGTAGATTCTGTTTTCGTCATGTTGGTAATGTGGTCGGGGATCTAATTCAAGGATGTGGATGAGTGTGGAAAGCTCCGCAGACGGGAGGTTTTTCCGAAGATGAGGTGGAACGACTACCTGTAAAGTCTTCCATTTGTTCCGTTCTGTGAATCCTCCGCGGGCATCTGGGTGACTGTCGGTGTAGGCCAAATAGGGCTTGATGTCCCAAATGGGAGTGGCATCCATGAGGTCTCCTCCCGAAACATGAATGACAGGACTTGCCGGAGAGGAGGTGTCAATGGCAGTAATCCGTACAGAGGACAGCCCGATAGGGTTGGGGCGGAAAGGAGACCGGGTGGCAAAAACACCCATTTTCGTGTTTCCTCCAAGTAAAGGCGGGCGTACGAGAGAGGTTTCTTTCCTGCTTTTGTTTGCGGAAAAATCCCAGAGAAGCCAGATGTAGTCGAAATCCTCCAATCCGCGGATGGTGTCTGGATTTCTCCATTCCGGGACAAACTCGATGTAACCATCCAATTCCGGCACAATGCCGCTTTGTCTGGGTATGCCGAACTTGGAGGGGAAAGGGGATCGGAAATAGGCTATGGGTTTCACATAAGGAGGATTTTATGATTGTTCGGAAGCCTTTGCCGCAATTCTGGCGGATGAATTTTTATTTTGCCTTGAAGCGTTCTGCTTGTTGCCGGATGAGTTCGGTGTCATTAAAGTAATCTATCCGCATGGCATGGCGCACTTCTTCCATGGTTTCCTGGGCAGTGAGGCGTGCTTTCTCAGTTCCTTTCCTCAGCATATTGTAAATCTCAGGGATGTCCTGTTCGAATTCGTGACGGCGAACCCGCATAGGCTCCAGCATCTTGTTGAGGACCGCATTGAGGAATTTCTTGCATTTCATATCTCCCAATCCTCCTTTCTGATAGTGGTCCTTGACTTCCTGCAAGTTCCCGTATTCAGGCCAGAATTCGGCAAAGTCCTCGTCCTGACAAAAAGCGTCCAGATACGTGAATACAGTATTCCCCTCTACCTTTCCCGGGTCGCTTACCTGGAGATGTCCCGGGTCGGTGTACATTTGTCTTACTTTCTGCCAGACCTCGTCTGCGGAGTCGCTCAGATAGATGCAATTCCCCAGGCTCTTGCTCATTTTGGCTTTTCCGTCTATGCCGGGAAGGCGCATGGAGGCTTTGTTCTCTGGCAACAGGATGTTGGGTTCTACGAGTACCTCTCCGTAAGTGGCGTTGAATTTCCTTACCAGTTCGCGGGTTTGTTCCAGCATGGGCTCCTGATCCTCGCCAACAGGCACTGTCGTGCTCTTGAAAAGCGCGATGTCGGCAGCTTGGCTGACAGGATAGCAGAAGAAACCTACGGGGATATTCGCCTCGAAGTTGCGCATTTTGATTTCCGTTTTCACGGTTGGGTTGCGTTGCAGGCGACTTACAGTAACCAGATTCATCAGATAGGTGGTGAGTTCTGTGAGTTCTGTGATTTGGCTTTGGATGAACAGCGTGCATTTTTCGGGATCTAATCCTGCTGCAAGATAGTCCAAAGCCACTTCAATAATGTTCTGCCGGATCTTTTCCGGGTTTTCCGCATTGTCTGTCAGGGCTTGTACATCTGCCATGAAGACAAACATCTTGTCATAATCTCCCGTATTTTGTAGTTGGACTCTTCGGCGCAGAGAACCCACATAGTGACCTAAATGAAGTTTTCCTGTAGGACGGTCTCCTGTAAGAATGATTTTTCCCATGTGATATTTCGTATTTACAGATGCAAATATACGCATTTTTGTCCCGTTACGGGGAATGAAGTTTTGATTTTGTTCTGTCAGGCTGTCTTGTGTGTGGGAGGGAGAAATTCCTATACCCTTGGAGAGTAAGGTTTAGGGGCGGATTTGTCCGTTTCCATTGATGAGCCACTTGTAGGTGGTCATCTCTTCCAAAGCCATAGGTCCGCGCGGACCGAGTTTCTGGGTGCTGATGCCGATTTCCGCCCCCAGTCCGAATTGGGCTCCGTCCGTGAAACTGGTAGGAGCATTTACATACACGCAAGCCGCATCCACTTGGTTCTGGAAGAGGTCTGCGTTGCTTTTGTCCTCGGTAATGATACTCTCGCTATGCCCCGAACCGTATTTTTGGATATGTTCTAAAGCTTCTTTTATATTGTTTACGGTGCGGATGGACATGGCGTAGTCCATGTATTCTGTTCCGTAGCTTTCGGGAGTGGCATGTCTGAGGAGTTCCTGAGGATAGCGATGCTCCAAGACACTGTAAGCGGATTCGTCTGCATATAAGACTACATGGCTTTTTTGCAAGAGTTTGCACAAGTCGGGCAAATCCTCCAGCCGCTGTTTATGGATGATAAGGCAGTCTAATGCGTTGCAAACACTGACGCGCCGCGTCTTGGCGTTATTGATAACAGGAATGCCAATGGCGGTATTTCCATACTCGTCAAAGTACATATTGACCACCCCCGCTCCTGTCTCTATGACGGGAATCTTGGCATTGTCCCGTACAAAACGGATAAGTTGTTTCCCTCCTCGTGGAATACATACATCAATATATCCTACAGCCTGGAGCATTTCCCCCGTAGCCTCGTGGGTGGCGGGAAGCAATTCTACAATGGATGTCGGAAGAAGAAAGTCTTTCAGCACCTGATGAATGAGTGTGATGATGGCTTTGTTTGAGTTGTCCGCATCTTTTCCTCCTTTGAGGATGCAGGCGTTGCCGCTTTTCAGGCACAAGGAGAAAACATCGAATGTGACATTGGGACGGGCTTCATATATGATTCCGACAACACCAAACGGGACGCTGACTTTCCTTATGTCCAATCCGTTGTCAAGAGTATGGTGTTTCAGGGTCTTTCCTAACGGGGAAGGCAGTTCGCTGACATGGCGAATGTCAGATGCAATACCTTGAAGTCGTGCTTCTGTGAGTTGCAGACGGTCATATAAAGGATTGCTCTTTTCCATTCTTTCGAGGTCGTGGGTATTGGCTGCCAGCAGTTCCTCCGTATGGCAGAGAATGGATTCCGCCACGGCTATAAGAATTTCATTCTTTTTCTTGTCGTCGATGGAGGACAGTATCTTGCCGGATTCCTTTACTTTTTCAAATATATCCTTTAGCATAATCGGGCGGGAGCGTAGTGTCAGTTCTCCAGATATAAATAATTATAATGTACCAATGGCTTGATAT
>CAVEJA010000210.1:313-3744 GCA_963615745.1 Duodenibacillus sp. | reverse complement strand
GGATACGGATTTGCCCTTTGCCAGATAGGGGTTCGAGGAGAGATGCAAAAGAAAATCCCCTTGTAAAGACCAGAATACTGGTGACCTTACAAGGGGATGTCGCTCTGTTGGAGGGAATATTATTTGTTCATGGTCAGGCTTCCTGAGCCTATCATAGTGCCTTCGGTGAAGATATATACATGATAAGTGCCGGGGCTGAGAAATTCGTTTACGTTGATATAAACGGTAACAGGGAGTTCCTCGCCTGTATATTCCACAATCTTGGAGGCGGAATAGCCAATGGTGGAATTCTCATAGGGGATGGTGCCGCTCTGTCCCACAACGGAATTGTTGGGTTGCGTGACACGTACAAACAGCTTGCGCTCTCCTGTCTTGGCAGTGATGTTCTTGGTGATAGTGAAATTGGCAACAAAGCGTGTGATGTTCTTTGTCTTCTTCTCCACTTTCCCTTTTTTCCCTTGCGGAATGAGGGAAACGCCTGTGGCATCCAGCTGGGAGGCAATCGCCACTTGGTTGGACAGATTCTGTTTCTCCGTAGTAAGGTGTGATATTTGGCTGGTAGCCTCGCTGTATTGCTGTTTCACCTGGGCGTTCTCGCTTCGCAGAGATTCGTTGAGACGGTTCAGCGAGTCCACCTGTATGATATAACTGCGGAGGACTGCCCGCACGGTGGCAAGCTCTTTCTTCAGGCGGGAAATCTCCCGTGCGTCGTTGCTCTTGGTCTGTTTGAGTTCCTCCAGCAGGCTTTTGGTCTTGTTCTCCTCCTCCGTGAGGCGCACCATGAGTGAATCGTTGCGTATGGAGCGTTTCAGCTCATCGTATTGCAAGGCAAATTGCGCATATTCATTTTCCATCTCTTTCTTGTCCATGGCTGCCAGTTCCTGCAATTCCACGTTGTCGTTTTTCTGTTTCTGAAGTGTGACGACTAGGAATATGAGGCATCCGACCAAAAGAACACCTGCGACAGATGCGATGAGAATGATAGATTTCTTTGTCATAATGGTTGTTTTTCGTCAATAATGATTGATGGTGCAAAGGTATAATAAAAAATGAAAGGGCGGGGGAGGTTTCCCGGAAGAAAGCTCTTTATAGTTTGTACAAAAGATAGTCTCCGGGATTCAGCAGGAAACGGGATTCCTTTGTGCGGTCTGTAAAGCTGTCCCCGTTCTTTATGCGGGTGACCTTCCCGTTTTTCCTGACTGTCACGGTCTGCCTGTGGTGCAAGTCACGGTTTACCACCATCAGATATGTCTTTTTGTTATTGCGGAAATGGCTGACGAGAAGTCCCGGGCCGTCGGTATTGATTTCCTGAAAGGGGAAGGGGAGACTGGACGGGCGATGAGTTCCCTTGGGAATGTCCGTCCCGATATGGGCTGCGTCGATGATGCTCGCTCCCAGAAATACGGGCGTAAGCTGTTTTATTTCCTGGTTTAATTCCTTGACAAGGTAGTAAACATGGGTTCGATGGCCGTCCAGACTGATGGGGGCTGTATTGAAATTCCATGTGCCGGTGTTCCCCGGATTCCAATAGGTGAAGTATTGTATGCCCTGCGCTCCGTATGCCAGATTGCTGAAGACCTCCAGGCGCAGCATTTCTCGGGTGGCAACGGGGTATGGGTCGTGGGCGGTGGACAGGGCGAATGCCCAGAATGGCTCACCTGTTTCCTTGCTTGTTGCCAGAGCGTCTTCCAGATTGCTGTAAAAGAGATCGCGCAGCAGCGTGTCTTTCTTCTCGGTGACAATAACGGGATAATTGTCGAAAGAGAAGAATCCGAGGTCAATCTCGTCCACAAACCGTTGCAGATATTCTTTGTAGGAATGAGTGCCCAGGTTTTTCGATGGAACGTAGTTGGGAAGCAAGTTCAGGTACAGCATGTGGGTAGTGTCCTGTTCCCAGATGCGGTCTTTGAAATTCCGCAGATCTGCAAAGTCCTTGGTCACCGGTTCGTCCCGGAGAAACCATCCCGCTACCATGGGGTGGCTTTTCAGCTTGCTGACGACGGTTGAGGCGTTGGCTTCAAAATCCAAGGTCGTTACCATGATTTTAACTCCAGTGCCTTTGCAGGCTTCCAGTCCTTTCTCCACTTCTTCGACTCTCCCAAAATGTGTGAAAGAGATGTTGAATCCCGCCTCGTGCAGTTCCTGGTAACGCTCTTTTGTCTGCTCGGATTCGGGACGGATGGAGTACCATGCCAGAATAGGGAACTCTTTTCCGACGGGATTTTTGTAGGGATGTCTGGCTTCTGCGGAGAGCAGGAGCAGGGAAGAAGCAAGTGCAAGCAGATATTTGCTCATGGCTGAGGTGTGTGTTTGGTTATTTATTGAAATGGCTGAGGCGTGAGATAATCTTTCCCAATACATCAAATTCAATGTTTACCTTGCTCCCAATACGGAACGTATGGAAATTGGTATGCTCGTAAGTATAAGGGATAATGTTTACCTGGAAGGTGTTGTCTGTGGGGTTGCATACCGTCAGGCTTACTCCGTTTACTGTGACGGAGCCTTTGTCTACTGTGAAATAGCCGTGTTTCGCCATTTCCCGGTCGAAAGGGTACTCGAAAGTGAAGATATAGCTGCCTTCAGCGTTCTCTATACGGGTGCAGACTGCGGTTTCGTCCACATGCCCCTGTACGATATGCCCGTCCAGTCTGCCGTCTATCGGCATGGGACGCTCTACATTCACCTTGTCACCGACTTGAAGGCTGCCTAAGTTGGAGCGATCCAGGGTCTCCTTCATGGCGGTTGTGGTATAACTGTTTCCTTTTACAGTGACGATGGTGAGGCAGACCCCGTTGTGTGCGAGGCTTTGTGACGGTTTCAGTTCCTCACCGAAAGGACATTCCAGGGTGAAAATCACATTGTTCTGATCCTTTTCTATGGCAGTGACTGTTGCCATTCCTTCTATAATTCCTGAGAACATAAGCTTTATATTAAAGGTTGGGATTATTTAGATAAGTCAATATAGCCATGATTGACAGCGTAGGCAACAATCTTGGTCGCAGAATGAGCGTCAAGTTTGTCCATGATATTCTTTCTATGTGTATTGACTGTGTGCAGACTGATGTGTATCTCGTCCGCTATCTCCTTGCTGGACTTGCCGCATGCCACCATTTTCAGCACCTCGATTTCCCGTGCTGTGAGGGATGCCGTCCGGCGCGCGTCTTCTTTTTTCAGTTCCGAGGATATTTCCTGCGGGTATCTGGAGAATTGGTGATGGGCGAAATGCTGGAGTATCATGAGCGATCTGGTCAGTTTTTCCGAGGAGACATTGGTGGCGATGAAGTGCATTTCCGTATCGATACCGCTTCTCAGTTCCTGACTTCCGAAGATGATGATATGTTTGGCGAGGTCTTTCAACTTGTCGGAACAGACCATCCACAGGCTTGCCGCCACGAAGAAATGAAAGAATCTCTGCTTCCGGTGTTGTGACA
>CAVEJA010000210.1:0-303 GCA_963615745.1 Duodenibacillus sp. | reverse complement strand
GCCTCATCTATGGACATGAAAATGTCTATTTCAGCAAATGGAATGATTCCTTCCATCAGTGATTTAAGCCCATAGCTTTCCAACGTATTCTCGGAAATAATGGCGATATGCGGCTGGTTCTTCATGTTTGGTTTTGCGCAGAGAGACATTGATTCTGACTACAAAGGTAAGACAAATATTATAATAAAAGAGCTGGAATGCAGGGAAGAGGATTTTAAAAGCAGGCTGTCGTATAGGCGAGCTTCCGTTTTTGTTTATATGGAAATAAAATGTTTACATTGCAAAATCAACAATGTTGAATCC
>CAVEJA010000209.1:0-4537 GCA_963615745.1 Duodenibacillus sp. | reverse complement strand
TTATAGTCGGGAGACTGCGTATTGATGCGATCCAGCTTTCTCAATTCCCTTTCAAAGACCTTCTTGACATCAGCAGACCACTTCTTTTCCGCAGCTTTCTGGCTCAATTCCATGAAATCCTGATCCGTCGGAGATTCTCCAAGCTCGTCCTGAATGTTCTTCATCTGCTGCTGCAGGAAGAATTCCTTTTGCTGCTGGTCCAGTTCCTCACGGGTCTTTTCCTGTATGTCCGCTTTCAATGCCGCATATTGAATTTCTCTGTTGAGAATCGTCAGCAACTTGTACGCCCTGTCCATCTCCTTGTCCAACTGCAAAAGCTCCATCCTCTCCTTGACAGGAATATTGAGATTGGCTGCAATAAAATTCAGGAGGAACGTAGTGTTGCCTATGTTTCTAATAGCAAAGGCAGCGTCATTTCCCGGATCATTCAGTTTTATCAGCTTTATCATCAAATCCTTGCACGCATCTCCCAGAGCTTTCATCTCTTTATTGCCCGGCTCTGCCAGTATTTCCTGCAAGGGATTTACATCCGCAACATATACCGGGGACTTTTGTACAAGTTTCTGCATGGAGAAACGGCAGTACCCTTGCAGCAGAACAGTGATTTTATTGTCGGGAAGTTCCAATATACGGACAACTTTCGCTACTGTCCCCACACTGTACAAGCCCCTTTGAGTAGGCATATCACTGTTCTCATCTTTCTGACACAGAACACCGATATAGGCATCATGCTCTTTGGCATGCTTCACCACACCCATTGAAAAAGGGCGTTCTATGGAAACGGGAATGACAACTCCCGGAAACAGCACCATGTTTCGCAATGGCAGGATGGGGAGTTCCTTATCTATTTTTATGTCAAACAAACTTCTAATATCCCCATCAAAATCTGCTATCAGGGAGATGGAGGAGTTGGCATTGGATTTACTCATTATAAATTATTGCAATTATAACATTAAAATATTAGTGTCTGCACTTGCATTAAGGTGCAAAGTTACGATTTTCTCAGTGATTACATATCAACAGAGAATGTCTAATGTCACCACACAGGCTATTTCTTTACAACAAAACCGATGCCAAAGAACTCATTGTCTACTATAAAACCATTAGTTTATACGACACACAAGTGCCTTGTTCGTCGAACAAGGCACTTGCACAATCAGTTTTTTCAACCGTTTTCCTGTGGAAAGATCTATTTCGGAAGATGGAAAACTCTGGTCATTTCCTGCATTTGCTCCATGCTCATACCGTCCGGAGTGAATCCCATATTCTTCCCGGCGATATATATCAGCGTGCTTTTAGTCAGCACATCCACCTGGTCAAACGCCTGAACAATGTCGTTGTCCACGGCAAACACCCCGTGTTTTTCCCACAACACCACATCATAATCCTTCAACTCGTCCAATGTGGCTTGTGCGAGCTCATTGGAGCCCGGCATTTTATAAGGAACAATGCCCAGTCCTCTCGGGCAGAAAGCCTTGGTCTCGGGAATCATACTCCACAACAGACGGGAAAGCACATCCTTTTCAAGGAAAGGGGTATGGTGGGAGAGGGCTACCAGTTCGATAGGATGGGTATGCAGGGTAGCTCTGTGCGGAGAGCCTGTCTCCAAGAACCAATTATGAACCAGCAAATGGGAGGGGAGTTCCGATGTGGGCAACACCGGCTCGTCCGCAATAATGACATAGCTGGCGCAATCCTCCAAGATACGGATGACAGATCCGTTTTCCATCGGTCGCCGCGCCAAGTCCCGCATACGCTTGCCTGTACCTTTGCAATAGAAATACTGGTTTTTAAGATAGGGGAGAGCCATCCCTATCTGCCTGACCTCCCCAATAGGAGGCATATTACGGATTTCTTCATCAATAAAGTCCGTGATATTGACGGTTATATTCCCTCCGTTACGCTCCGCCCAGCCTTTCTGCCACAAATAACCGGCTACTTCCGCCACCTCATCCACCTTTTTGGAAAGAGCAGGACGGTTGTCTAATATGGATTTCATACGCATTAGTCTTTATCAAGCCCGTTTGGAAGTAACCTCCAACTCATATTTCTCCACATCCGTAATGAACTCGTCACCTACTGGAACATTGTTTTGCATACAGAACATATCGTAAACAGCGTTCCAAGGCATGGACTTCAGCTCTTCCATAACGGCAAGAACTTGGAATCCGCGACCTTCCAATTCATACTTAGAGAGTGTGGAAGATGGTTCAAGCAAGGCTCTCAACATACATTTCTGTGCGGCACGGCTTCCCACAACGTATGCGCCGATTCTATTGATAGAGCCGTCGAAATAATCCAGTCCGTAATGTACACGATCCAATGCGTCCGCACGCACAATCTCGCAGAAAAGTTCCTGGGTGGAATCATCCATAATGGTTACATGATCGGAATCCCAGCGGACAGGGCGGGACACGTGCAGCATCAGTTCAGGCACGAAATTCAACACTGCGGACACCTTGTCTGCAGGGCTTTCTGTGGGATGATAGTGTCCTGTATCTATGGTCAGGATTTTGTTGTTCTTCGCCGCATACGCCGTATAGAAATCATGCGAGCCTACCGTAAAGCTCTCCAGTCCGATGCCAAAGACTTTTCCTTCGATACAGTCCTTCATATTGGCATATTGCGTTTCAAAGATCTCATCCAAGGATTCCTTCAGAAGTTCTCTATATTTATAGTGATTGACAGAAACATCCTTGCAGCCATCATGAATCCAAATGTTCATGATGCACGGATCATTCTGGGCTTTTCCCATCTCCTCGGCTATGGTACGGCAACATTTGGTGTGTTCTATCCAGAATTTCCGAATGGATTTGTCAGGATTTGCCAGAGACAGACTGCCGCTCTTGGGATGGGAGAAACTGGTGGAGTTGAAGTCCAGCTTGGTATCGTTCTCCTTGCCCCAGTCCATCCAAGACTGGAAATACTCGGCTGTAACACGGTCTCTTTCCACAAACTTCCCCTTGAAATCACCGTATATCTCATGCAGATTCAAACGGTGAGTTCCGGGAATCAGTGACTTGGCTTTCAGAATGTCCTGCCTCAACTCGTCTATATTGCGGGCTTTTCCGGGATAATTTCCAGTAGCCTGTATGCCACCCGTCAATTCGCCAGCGGACTCAAAGCCCGCCACATCGTCAGCCTGCCAGCAGTGCATGCTCAGATGGAAATCCTGCATCTGCCGCAAAACTTTCTCTGTATCCACACCGTATTCCGCATAACGTTCCTTTGCTATGCGGTACGCCTCTGTTATCAAATTCTCTTTCATTGTCTTATAGCTTTATGATTATTGATTCGTTGAGATTATTTTCAAGTATTTGGGGTATGCCTCCGCCCATTTCTCATGATTCCTGGGCAGAAAGCATTTCGGACTTACGCTGTCGCTGACCATCTTTCTCATCTCTTTCAAATTCCCCACAAGCCCCCGGCTCTTGGCTTGAACCATGATATTGCCTATGGCTGTGGCTTCAACATGTCCCGCATACACTGGAACATTAATAGAATCTGCTGTATATTGGTTCAACAAATGGTTCTGCGTGCCACCTCCAATGATATACAGACTGTCCAAATGCCGTGGAGACAACTCTCTCAGCATCTCGTAAACCTGCCTGTAACGCATGGCAAGCGAGTCGAAAATGCAGCGCGCCTGTTGCAAATATGTCTCCGGGATTGGCTGGCACGTGCGTTGGCAATATTCCTTTATTGCCTGACACATGGAAACAGGGTGGGCGAATTCCGGCGCATCCGGAAATATGAAACTTCTGAAAGCCTCGGCACTTTCCGTCTCCTCATACAGTTTGTCATAACTGTCGGGAGCGTCTTTCCACTCTTTGCGGCAACATTCCAGAATCCACATTCCACAAATGTTTTTCAAGAGCCGGGTGGTATTGTCCACTCCGCCTTCGTTGGTGAAATTCATAGAGAAAGACTTCTTGTTTATCACGGGACGCTTTGTCTCTGTCCCCATCAAACTCCATGTTCCGCTGCTTAAATAGGCGAAATCCTCCTCTGTGGCAGGCACAGCCGCCACGGCACTGCCTGTATCATGCCCTGCCACAGCCACAACAGGCACTGCACCTAATCCTGTCATCCTTTGGACATCTTCCGTAAGCGTGCCTATGACATGACCAGGCTGGACAACAGAAGCGAACTGCTCCCTCTTCAGTCCCAACGGTTCTATCAATTCCATACTGATTTCCCCCGTATGGGCATCCATAAACGAGCTTGTAGAAAGAATCGTACGTTCCGTTACCATCTTTCCTGTAAGCAGATAGGAGAGGGCATCCGGCAGAAAGAGTATCTTGTCCGCCACAGAAAGAGCAGGGTCACCGTGGTCGTACATGGCTGAAAGCTGGAACAGACTGTTGAAATCCATAAACTGAATACCACTGATCTCATACACACGTTTCTTGGGAACTCGCTCAAAATAACGTTCCATAGCCCCCTCCGTATGCGGATCTCTGTAAGAAAACGGATTGCGCAGCAACTGACCGTCCCTGCCGACCAAAACAAAATCCACTCCCCACGTATCTATGCC
>CAVEJA010000208.1:0-2115 GCA_963615745.1 Duodenibacillus sp. | reverse complement strand
TTCTCCTATCATCCTCCCTTATGCCTCCCTTTTAAAAGCGGAAACGATACGGAAATGATACGGAAGCCATTTAGAAACAGAAACGGCAACAGCGGAGGGGGAATGGAAAAACAGGGGAATTTTTTACTCGTCAAACTTTGATTTTTATTCGTCAAACTTTGACGAGTAAAAAAAGCACCGTTTTACGATATCCAACTCCGCGGTTTAGCCCTCCTAAAACGCGGAGTTACGGGTGCTAAACAGGGCTTTTCCGAGGCATAAAACCGTATAACAATTTTTCTAAACCGCAGAGTTGGAAATTCCGTCGGTTATCTTTCATAACATCCCGCATCACTTGCGCCATCAGACATACGCAATTTCCCCTGTCGGTCAAAAGGATAATAGGTCGTTGTCACCACGGTATCGGCGATACCGATGGCGGAGGACAAAGAATCCAGCTGGAAATCGTAAGACAACGCATCCAAATCAAAAGCCAGGAAATTCCCCTCCCGGCACACGGCATTGCCTTTCTTGTCCCATACGACGTCCGTCACATTCTCGTCCGTTATCTCAGGAGTGTTCAGCAGGCAATGGGAGAAACTGTAGTGAAACGCCCCGCTATTATAAGCATCAGACCTGTCTCCCATGATTTCATCCTCGGAATAGCCTGTGACAATACAGTTCACGAACCGGGCATTCTCCAAGGAATACTGTTTCCCGTCTGCCACATTGCTATAAAACAGCGCGGCTCCTCTCAATCCGCTGAACGGGTAGAACTGGGCAATCGTGCAGTGTACGAACTCATTGTCCCCACCATAAAGGCACACACAATTCCCACCCGCATTCGACAGCTGCGAGTTCCCGACAAACAATCTGGCATTGTAAGACATCAGACAAGTCCCCGTCACATTATGCACCACGCTGTTCTCCAAGCGGAGCTTCTCCTCTTTCATATCGCCCTCCTCGCAGAGGATGCCGTAGCTGCCGCTATGAATGTCACAGTAATCCAGTTTGTTGCCATAGCTCTGCGCCGAGAAGACGACCCCCTGCCACTGTCCTGATATTCTGTCGTAAGGCTGGTTCTTGAACATATAGTCCATTCTGTCCCCTCTCAGCACGACAGGATTTTCCAGAGTACCGTTTGCTATCAGTCTGCCCTTCACACGCAGGAAGGCTTTCGGCTGGAACATCAGCCGCACGCCCTCATTCAGGATCAGGGTCGCCCCCTCCTCCACTACCAGACTGTCCCGCACCACATACGGACGGCGGGCATCCAGCGTGGTGTTGCCGGAGATACGAACCTTGTCCAGCCATATCACATCCTGGCTGTATGCCCGCAGAACGACTTTCTGCTGAGTGCCATTTGCCAGAGTAAACACCAAAACAGCCTCATGCAAGACCTTTTCATCCTCTCCGCTCTCCGCAGGTGTGATTTTCACAAAAGCCAGCAGGCTGTCCCGGGAACGGCAATCGATGGAGGTCTCCAGCTTCTCTCCCACTCTCGCCCAATCGACAATCACGCTGAATCCGTCGCTCTTGTCATCCTGAAAAGCCACATCCGTGATGCTGACGCCCTCCTTATTATTATTGTATATGGAGAACTGGCGTGTGACGGAACCCGTCCCGGCAATCACCGTATCCAAGGACACCGTGTCTGTGGAGAATGTCAGAGAACTTCCGGCAGGCGTGGAAAAGCTCTCCTCGTCCACACACCCGCCGGCAAAAAGAAGCATCCAGAAAGCGCAGAGAAAAGGAAGAAGTTTCGCTCTCATCATTTCCGCTGTTTTACTTCGGAGGATTTTCCCTCCGTATCTTTATTTCTCCGGTATGTTTTTCAAGATTTCCAGAACATGATCCCACACCATTTTGACCGTAGGAATCAGCAAACGCTCGTCGGGACTGTGTACTCCCTGCAATGTAGGCCCGACAGACACCATATCCATGTGAGGATATTTCTCGCTGAACAGTCCACATTCCAGCCCCGCATGAATGGCTTTCACCTCCGGCTTATGTCCGAACAACTTCTCATAAGTGTTCACAGCTATCTTCAGAAATGCGCTGTTCGGGTCAAGATACCAGCCGGGATAGCCTGTATTGACATCCACCTTAGCCCCTGCCAACTCAAAAACGCCTGCC
>CAVEJA010000207.1:0-2596 GCA_963615745.1 Duodenibacillus sp. | reverse complement strand
CCTTTAATTCCCTGCATTGTTGGACGCACCACTCTATGCCAAGCCGGCGGACATCCTCGTCTGTCTTGCATTTCGATGCCAGATCCGTGAAAGCGACGGGCAAATCACAATGAAAGACCTTGGGCAGAACCGTCAGCTGGCTCAACCGGGTAATGGGTTTGATGCCCGGTATGATGGGAACTGTCACGCCCATCTCCCGTATATATTTTACAAATTCGAAGTATTTCCGATTGTCGAAGAACATTTGCGTAACACCATATTCCGCCCCCCGCCTTACTTTCTCGCAGAACCAGCCCGCATCAGTCTTGAGGTTTGGAGCTTCCTCGTGCTTTTCCGGATAGCATGCCACCCCATAGGAAAAAGGCTCGGGAGCTTCCTTCATGGGCGTTCCATCGACAAACATTCCCTGATTGAAAAGATTTACCTGCTCCTGAAGCTCCGTAGCATGGGAATAACCGTCTTTCTCCGCGATGAAACGTTTGTCTTCCCTTGCCTTGTCCCCACGCAAGACAAGCAGATTCCTTATTCCCAGAATCTTCAGATCTATCAACAGATATTCCGTCTCTGTCTTTGAATATCCGCTACACAGCACATGAGGAACAAGGGGTATCTTGTACTCGTTCTGCAACACCGCGGCAACAGCCACAGTCCCAGGACGGCGACGCACCATGTACCTCTCCAGAAGTCCGTTCCCCACATCCTTGTACACCACCTCGCTGCGGTGGTTCGTGATGTTTATATATTTGGGGTCAAATTCCCGCAGGTTGTCTATCGTCTGCCTCAGTCTTTCCACACCCGCTCCTTTCAATGGCGGAAGTATTTCAAAAGAGAAAGCAGTGCCGTTTCCCG
This sequence comes from Duodenibacillus sp., assembly GCA_963615745.1. GTDB lineage: Bacteria > Bacteroidota > Bacteroidia > Bacteroidales > Bacteroidaceae > UBA6382. The sequence goes on along the minus strand of CAVEJA010000207.1, from coordinate 1,747 downwards.
CTATCAGATCAGTTATCTTCATCTTTCAATATCGCATACCCCACAATTCGGGTAATTTATGCAAAGGTACATAATTTTCGGCACTCGCATCTCCCCTCTATACCATATATATAATAGGACACAATCCGACACCGAGACCACCCTCTGCGAAGCCCTCTTCCGGCATACGGGGAAACCCTGTTCCTAACTCACCGTTTTAGCACTCCTAACTCCGCGGTTTAACAGTGTTAAACAGGGCTTTTTCGAGGCGTAATTCCGTATAACAATTTTTCTAAACCGCAGAGTTGGAAAAACCCTGCCGCCAGTGGCTGGAAAGAACCCTCAGAAATCCAGTTTTTCGAAGTACTTTTGGAGGGCTTCACGCGCCGAAGCCAGACGGTTTTCCCAAATATCGACGGAATTCTGCCCTATCACATCCGTCACATATTTCACCGCAAAGAACGGCACTCCCTCTTTCTCGCAGGCGCAATACTCCGCAAAGGATTCCATATCCACCACGTCCTCTCCATTATTCTCGCCATCCGTAACGAAGTTATCACCGCAACTGACGGTGAAATCCGTACGGTTCACCCTCTCGCCTGAGACAATAGAGGGGAAAGACTTCATGAAATCCGTCTCTGGAACAACCACCTCGCATGGCAATCCCAGGATTTCCTTCGCCTTGTAGAAGTCACGGTCTATGATATGCCGGCACACGAAAATATCTCCGACCTGGTGATTCAATGTGCCAGCCGTCCCCACGCTGATGACTATATCGGGCTTATACTCTATCAGACCCTTCATCGCAGTCATTGCCGCACGGGCTTTCCCCACGCCGGAAAGGACAATTTTGACCTCGCATCCCGGTATCTTTATATCCACCACTTCACGCTCTACGGCAAAAATAACAAGTACTTTCATCATATATTCCATGTAAAAAGAGATGCAAATATAGGCATTTTCCATCTACATCCATGCGCAAGAAAGTATCAGATAGTTCGCAAAAAACGGAAAAATAACAAAATGAATTTTATAACTTTGCATATAAACATATTCAATCCACCAAAATACCAATTATGAAAATACTTATACTCAACTGCGGAAGCTCATCCATCAAATACAAGATGTACGATATGAGCGACAACTCCGTCCTTGCCGCAGGCGGAATAGAGAAAATAGGCTCGCAAGGGGCTTTCCTCAAGACAAAAACTCCCCAAGCCGACAAGACATTCCACGACATCCCCGATCACAACACGGGCGTACAGATAGTCCTCGGCACACTTACGGATGCGGAAAAGGGCTGTATCAAATCTCTGGGAGAGATTGATGCCGTGGGAAACCGCATTGTACACGGTGGTCCTTTCAGCGAAAGCACCGCCATCACCCCGGAGATATTCTCCGAATGGAAGAAATACCTGGATCTCGCCCCCGTCCACAGCGTCGTGCAAGCCAAATGTATAGAGGCGATACAGGAGAAACTGCCGGGCATTCCGCAAGTGGCTATCTTCGACACGGCTTTCCACCAGACCATCCCCGACTACGCCTACCTCTCCTCCCTGCCCTACGAGTACTACGAGAAATACAAAATCCGCCGCTACGGCTTCCACGGCACCTCGTTCCGCTATGTTCTCCAACGTTCCGCCGAGGTGTTGAAGTTCAATCCCAAGGAGAAGAGAATCATCATCTGCCATATAGGCAACGGCATTTCCCTCAGTGCGATAAAGGATGGCGTTTGCATGGACACCACTATGGGAATGATGCCCAACGA
>CAVEJA010000206.1:0-5051 GCA_963615745.1 Duodenibacillus sp. | reverse complement strand
CATACAGGAAAGAATCACGCCAAAGCACTTCATAGGCTTGATCAAGGGCAAGGCTTCTCCTGAATTGAAGCAGTATTCACGCCCCATTGAGACAAAATATATTAAATCAGAAGAAAAATGAATAGAATAGTATATCTCACCTTGACTGCGACTTTGTGTCTGAGCAGTTGTGGAATTTATAACAAATATGAGCGTCCTGAGAATGTCAGAACAGAGGGGCTGTATCGTGATACGGCTACTGTTGATGGTGTTCTGGCTGCTTCCGATACATCTTCTTTGGGAAGCACCCCCTGGCGCGAGGTCTTTACCGACCCGTATTTGCAGAAATTGATTGATTCGGCGTTGGTGAATAACACCGACCTTCGCTCGGCTGCCTTGTCGGTAACCCAGGCAAAGGCCATGCTGACCTCTGCCCGTCTGGCTTATCTGCCCTCCTTTACTTTTTCTCCGACAGGAACATTAAGCTCCTGGGACAAGGGCAAGGCTTCGCAGATTTATTCTTTGCCGGTGGAGGCAAGCTGGCAGCTGGATTTGTTTGGCTCTCTGACGAATGCCAAACGCGCCCAGCAGATGGCTTATTTGCAAAGCCAGGATTATCAGCGTGCTGTTCGTTGTGGTTTGGTTTCAGGCGTTGCCAACGTGTATTATTCTCTCTTGATGCTGGACAAACAGCTGGAGATTACCAAGGATATGGAGGTGCTGACAAAGCAAACCTATGATTTGATGGTACGGCAGAAGGAACTCTCCGCTACCGACGAGTCTGCGGTGATGTCGGCAAAAGCCAATTATTATTCCGTATTGGCAAGTATTCCAGAGATAGAACGCCAGATTCGTGAGGCGGAAAACTCCCTTTCCCTTCTCTTGTGCGAGGTTCCGCAGACCATTCAGAGGGGAAAACTGGAAAATCAGCGGCTTCCCGAAAAATTCAGCGTGGGCATCCCTGTCCAGGTGCTGGCGAATCGTCCTGATGTACATGCCAATGAGATGGCGTTGGCGCAATGCTTTTATAATGTGAACAAGGCTCGTTCCGCCTTCTATCCTAATATTAATGTAGCGGGAAGTGCGGCATGGACGAATAGTAGCGGTGCGGGTATTGTCAATCCTGGGAAGCTGCTTGCAACCGCTGTCGGTAGTCTGGTGCAGCCCATCTTCATGAAAGGGCAGCTGGTCGCTCAGTTGAAAGTGGCGAAAGCCCAGCAGGAACAGGCTTTTCTGACATGGCAGCAGTCGGTACTCAAGGCGGGCAGCGAGGTAAGCAACGCTTTGGTGCTGTACCAGAGCAGTGCGAAGCGCAGCGATTACGAGGCTGTGCAGATCGAAAGCCTGCAACGCAATGTGGAAGTGGCGGAGAAAATGTTCAAGATGTCCCAGAACGGGAACTATCTGAATGTGATTACCGCCCAGCAAGCACTCCTTCAGGCCCAGCTGTCCAAGGTGGCGGACGATTTTAACAAGATGCAGGCGGTAGTAAATCTCTACAATGCCCTTGGCGGTGGTGATAAGTAAAACTTAAAAACGTAAGAAAAATGGCAAATAAAATAAGTCCTCAGGCATTTGTAGCCCCCGCTGCCAAGTTGGGGGACAATGTCACAGTATATCCATTCGCCTATATAGAGGGCGATGTCGTGATAGGAGACGATTGTATTATCTATCCCTGCGTAAGCATTATGGCGGGTACGCGTATGGGAAAGAGCAATGTGGTTCACCAAGGCACGGTGTTGGCAGCCCTTCCTCAGGATTTCGATTTCCGGGGCGACAAGACAGAGCTTGTCATTGGCGACAAGAACATCATCAGGGAGAACGTGGTCATCAACCGCGCCACTTTTTCAGGTGGCAAAACGGTGGTTGGCAATGGCAATTTCATCATGGAGGGTGTCCATATCAGCCATGATACGGTGATATGTGACAATTGCGTCATCGGATATGGCTCCAAAATAGGAGGCGATTGTCAGATTCAGGATAACGCAATCCTTTCCAGCAATGTTGTCGCCAATCCTGGCACGCGTGTCGGTGTGTCCGCCATGGTGCAAAGCGGCTGCCGTTTCAGCAAGGATGTCCCTCCTTATATTGTGGCGACCCACAATCCCATAGAATACGGAGGCGTGCAAAGTACGGTTCTGACCAATGCGGGTATCAGCGAGGAGGTGCAGAACAATATTGCACAGGCGTATAGGTTGATATTCAATGGCATGGTCAGTGTCTTCGATGCCTTGAATCAGGTAAGGGATCAAGTACCCGACAGCCCTGAGATCCAGAATATCATCCGATTCGCCAATGAATCCAAATTAGGATTGATCAGCAAAATGTAGTAGAATACGGTGTGCGCGGATTGATGCGGGGCGGGACGAGATTTCCTGTCCCGCATTTTTATTTGTATATTTGTCTCTGAAACAAAAAACGGAGGCGGATTCTTGTGCTGCGTTCCTGCCCGATGCAAAGGTGCGGAGGGGAAAAGGATAAGGAAAATGGAGGAGTCATATTTTAAATATGGAGAGGTGGAGCTGTCCTATCTGAGGAATAAGGATAAGCGTCTTGCGGAGGTGATAGACAGGGTGGGGCTTGTGCGGAGGAGAGTCATCCCCGATTTGTTTGCCGCCCTTGTCCATTCCATTGTAGGGCAGCAGATTTCTACGAAAGCCCATGAAACGATTTGGAAGAGGCTGGTGGAAGACTTGAGTACTGTTACTCCCCATCGGGTGCATGGATTGTCCGACGACGAGCTTCAACAATACGGATTGTCTTATAGGAAAGTGACTTATATCAAAGGCGCGGCTCGGAAGGTGCTTTCGGGGGAGTTCGATATGCAGGAGCTGTATTCCCTGCCTGATGCCGAAGTGGTGGCGCATTTGTCCCGGCTGGACGGCATTGGCGTGTGGAGTGCGGAGATGTTGATGCTTTTTTCTATGCAGCGTAGGGATGTGTTAAGCTATGGTGATCTTGCCATCCAGCGTGGTTTGCGCATGATATACCACCATCGCAGGATTACCCGAAGCCTGTATGAGAAGTATCGCCGCCGTTTCTCTCCTTATGGCAGCGTGGCAAGCCTGTATGTGTGGGCGGTGGCAGGCGGAGCGGTAGAGGGTTACAAGGATTATTTACCACAAACTGGTCGGACGAATGATGGAAAGTAAACCTGTAATCTATGTTCAGCCCTATTCGTCTCCTTGCGGTGAGATGGTATTAGGCTCTTTTGAGGACAAACTGTGTCTTTGCGATTGGAAGAACATCAGTCATCGCCAGCGCAACGATAACCGCATACGGAGGTTTCTGGATGCGGAGTATGTGGAGGGTTCTTCAGAAGTTCTGCGTCTTGCGGCGGAGGAACTGGATGCTTATTTCGCGGGTGTGCGGAAGTCTTTCGATGTCCCGTTGTGCCTGGCGGGCACTCGCTTTCAGCAGTCGGTGTGGGAGGCATTGCTCACTATCCCCTACGGACAGACGGTGAGCTATATGCGGATAGCCCGGATGGTGGGTAATCCCAAGGGAGTTCGGGCGGTGGCGCAAGCCATTGGGGCGAATAGCCTGTGTATTTTTGTGCCTTGTCATCGTGTGATAGGCTCTGACCGTTCCCTTACGGGCTTTGCCGGAGGTCTGGATGCCAAGGTCTTTTTGTTGGAAAGAGAGGGGGCGGTTTGGTCATATCCCTGTGAGGATAGTCGCTGCCCTGCGTCTGCCTTTAGCGGACGAAGCTGGTGAGTATCTTCTGTTCCTGTTCGGGAATGTCCTCTTTCTTCAGGTTGCGCAGCATCCATGCCATATTGTGTCCCAGCATCCGCATGGTTTGCATGCCTTCCAAGTCCTGGCTGGCTTCGCCGGGGGTGCGTCCGTGTACGCTGTTCCAATACGTGGAACTGACCACAGGCATATTATTTATGGTGAAATATTTGTTGAGGCGGTCAAACACCGCACTCGCGCCTCCTCTTCGGCATACCGCCACGGCTGCGGCGGGTTTGTAAGCCAGCAGTTTCCCGCTGGAATAGAAAAGCCTGTCCAGGATGGCGCAAAGCGAGCCGTTGGGACCGGCATAATAGGTGGGAGATCCTACCACCAGTCCGTCTATGCCTTCTTCCAGTATATTGCGGAGTCTGTCATACAGTTCATCGGAAAAGCCGCATCGCCCTTTCTCATAACAGGCGGTGCATGCTATGCAACCTCTTACAGGCTTGTTGCCGATACCGACAGTGATGGTGTCGATACCTTCTTCTTTCAGAGCTTTCTCTACCTCCTGAAGGGCGATGCTGGTGTTGCCGTGAGGGCGTGGGCTTCCATTGATGAGCAGTACTTTCATAGGCGGATGTGTTTTTTCCTTGTGCGAAGATACGGAAATCTTTCTGAATAGGCACGCTTGCCATGCAGAGAACAGGAATCCCTATTACAAAAATATTTTCATATACGCAACGCTCTTCTTGTGAAAAGTTTTGTATATTTGCAAACGACAGGACGGAGGCGTTGATGTAGAATGAAATAAAGTCGGCGGGAGAGCATAGTTGTGTGGGACTGTGGCAAGGCTTTCCCCTGTTTATGCGGTTTGAAACACGGAATAGAGCAAACATAACACGAACTTAAATGATGAAAGTTATGGAAAAGAAAAATTGCAAAAAGAGTGAGTTGCTGAAGAAGATCAAGTCTTTAACCAAAGAGGACGGAGGAGTGCGAATCACGACTGAAGAAATTAAGAGAAGACCTGGAAAAGAGATATGAGGAGCGTGTTGCGGAGAGGCTGGCGTTTCTGAAAAGTTTCTATAAGGATTTGTATCGTTATGGCAACAGGGATTTTTCGAATCTCTATAGGAAGTGTTGTTCCAGGGAATTGCGCAGCGAACTCAGATATATTTATAAGCTGCGCCATCATAGGAAAGGGTATGCCTGGTCTTCATTTACGGACAATGAGCTGCATCCGTGGAAAGATTTCAAATTTACTTATATGGATATGAATCCCCAACTGGTGGAAAACAAGATGTACAGGAAGTTCATGTACTATAGGCTCGCCCGAAAACCGTCACCCGATTACCGCTACACCAACGAGGAGGACAAATGGTACAGGGTGGATA
>CAVEJA010000205.1:0-4011 GCA_963615745.1 Duodenibacillus sp. | reverse complement strand
CAGGAAATAGAGCGGCATCAGTTTGTTCTTGATGCCCAGTGCTACAAAACAGCAGACAACGCCGTCCATATTGATGTATCCCAGAATCTTCCTGTTCTAAGAATCATTAGCGATCACGGGGACAACTACTACATTGACAGCAGGGGAAACAGGATGAAAAAAGTAACATACCCTGCGGATGTTATCGTCGCCACAGGAAATATCACCCCCAGATATGCGAAGAAACATTTGGCTGCGTTGGGAAGAATATTTCTGTATGACGAGTTCTGGAACAATCAGGTGGACCAAATCCATGTCTTGAAAGACGGCAGCATCGAAATGGTCCCAAGAGTAGGAAATCATATTGTCTATTTGGGCAAACCCCAACTACTGGCAGACAAGTTCAACAAACTGAAGATTTTTTATACCGATGTACTCTGTCGGGTAGGCTGGAACAAGTACAGTCGGATCAATATGGAGTACAACAATCAAATTATCTGTGTAAAATCAGAATAAACATATATGGCTACAGAAGACTTATTTATCGTTGCAATTGAATTGGGTTCGTCTAATGTAACTGGCATTGCGGGAAAGAAAATGCCAGATGGCACTATCAGCATTCAGGCGGTAGTACAAGAGCCCTCCTCTATGTTCATTCGAAGGGGTGTCGTTTTCAATCTGAAGAAATCAGCCCAGTGCATTGTATCTATCAAAGAACGCCTTGAAGAACGTATAAAAAGAAAGATAACCCAAGTATATGTAGGCTACGGGGGACAGAGCATCCATTCCGTTTTCAACACAATCAGCAAATCCCTGAATACCGAAGAACCCATTTCCAAGGAAGTTGTTGAAGAATTGGAAAATGAGAATATCCTGTCAAACAACGACAAATATGCCATATTAGATGTCATTCCCCAAGGTTACATCATCGGAAACGAAACAAGTTCAGACCCTATTGGCATCATTGCCGACAGCATAGAGGCCAAGTATATGAACATCATTGCCCGTCCCTCGTTGAAATCAAACATCGAAAGCTGTTTCAACGAAGCCGGTCTGCATATTGCCGGATGCATCATCACGCCCATTTCAGAAGCCTTTTCCCAATTGACAGAGCCGGAAAAACGGTCTGGCTGCGTCTTTGTGGATTTTGGCGCGGACACAACCAGTGTCGTCATCTTCAAGGACAACATACTGCGTTATATCGCCGTCATCCCTCTCGGCTCGTCCAATATCACCAAAGATATTGAGAGTTGTCTGCTGGAAGAGCAGGAGGCGGAATCTCTGAAACGTCGTTTTGGAAGTGCCGTCAATAAAATCGAGATTATCGAGGAGGGGAAAGAAGCCATATACAGCTTCCCTGACGAGACCTGCCTTACCAAACTCAAATTCAGCGAAATCGTGGAAGCACGTATGCGGGAAATCCTCGTCAATGTCGCCAATCAGATAAAAGTATCCAAAATGGAGAAGAGTTCTCTGATAGGCGGGGCGGTATTGGCCGGAGGAGGAAGCAACCTGAAAAACCTTATTGAGGCATTTAAAAAAGCCACTGGTATCACCCAAGTTCGATTCTGCAAGGATCTGCCTCATGTAACCTTCGCCAAAAACATAGGGGTCAAGACAACCGAATGTAGTTATATCAGCACAATCAGCATCTTGGAGGAAGGAACACAGAACTGTTGCGGACAAGACTTCTCCGAAAAACCTGACAGCAAAATCTTTCAATCACCAGATGAAGAAGAGCCGACGACCGAGGATGAAATAGAAAATCGAGAAAAAGCGACCCCCCAAAAAGGACCCAAGTCATCGTTCATCAAAAAATGGAAAGAGAAATTGGAAAACTTAGGGACAGCAATCGTTGGAGAAGAGGAATAGCAATCACAGTCAATATAAACACAAACTACAATGAGCCTTTTTGATCAAATAAGCAAAGATATTATGGCTGCCATGAAAGCCAAAGACAAAATTCGTCTGGAAGCTCTTCGGAACATCAAGAAATATTTCATTGAAGCCAAAACCGCTCCCGGAAATAACGACGAACTGACTGACGCAGACGCGATAAAGATTCTTGCCAAACTGGCAAAACAGGGGAAGGAGTCCGCTGCCTTATACAAGGAAAAAGGACGCGAGGAAATGGCAAATGAGGAATTGGCACAAGTAGAAGTTATAGAAAGCTACCTTCCACAAGCCCTTACAGAGGAAGAGATTACTGAAATCATCCGTAATATCATCTCCGAGACAGGAGCTTCCTCTCTCAAAGACATGGGAAAAGTTATGGCCATCGCCTCCAAGAAAATGGCAGGACAGGCAGATGGGAAAACTATTTCCAGTATTGTAAAACAACTATTAGGTTAATTCTTATTCCACAACAATGGCCGAAGAAAAGAACAAATTGATTACCAAAAACGAAGTCCTCAATTTCAAAGTTCCCAAACAGAACAAATGTATTGTTAAGGTAATTGGAGTGGGAGGTGGCGGCGGCAATGCCGTTAATCACATGTACAATCAAGGAATCCACGATGTTTCCTTCGCAGTATGCAATCTGGATGCCCAGGCTCTCAACGACTCTCCCGTACCCTACCGCCTTCAGTTAGGAGACGAAGGGCTTGGAGCGGGGAATCGTCCCGCCAAAGCAGCAGAAGCGGCGGAGGAAAGCATTGAGGATATTCGCAAGATGCTGAGTGACGGAACGCGCATGGTGTTCATTACCGCCGGCATGGGAGGAGGAACAGGAACGGGAGCAGCCCCCATCATTGCCCGCGAGGCAAAGTCTCTGGACATCCTTACAGTAGGTATAGTCACCATCCCTTTCAAATTCGAAGGACGGCCTAAAATCCTTCAGGCACTTAAAGGAGTGGAGAAGATGTCCAGTAATGTTGATGCCTTGCTGGTAATCAACAACGAAAGACTTCTGGAAATCTATTCCGATCTAAGCGTCAAAGAAGCTTTTGCAAAGGCAGACGACACTTTGAGCATCGCCGCAAAAAGCATATCCGACATCATTACCTTCCACGGAAACGTCAATCTCGACTTCAATGATGTACGCACGGTGATGAAAGACGGCGGAGTCGCTATCATGAGTACCGCATATGGCGAGGGAGAACATCGCATAACGCAGGCCATAGAAAACGCCCTGCACTCTCCTTTGCTGAACAATAACGACATATTCAAATCCAAAAAATTCCTGCTCAACATCGCTTGTTCTTTGGAAAGCAGCGACATCTCACTCAAAATGGACGAGATGAACGAGGTAAACGAGTTCATGAGCAGATTCGGAGAAGACATTGAGGTAAAGTGGGGACTGGTACCCGATGCCGCATTAGACAAGAAAGTCAAAGTAACCATACTCGCCACAGGATTCGGTATCAAGGATGTCACAACTGAAAAACCGCCTTTGGAGGTGGAAACCATTGCAGAAAGGGAACATGAGAATGAACTCATCAACCAATATTATCCGAACGACATGAAAATCAGACACCGTCCGGATTATTACACCTATACTTTTTCCATAGATGATTTGGACAATGACGACATCATTTCCATGTTGGAGACAAAGCCCACCTATATGCGGAAAGCGGAAACTCTGAGAAATATTCAAGAAAAAGCGGGGCAGGCACACCATGCAAGCCCGGCTTCAACCGAACCGGAAACCATCACAACTATAGATTTTACCGAAAAATAAGACCGTTCATGACAGAATTTATAAGAAGAAAGCTTAGCGACTCCACCGCCGCGCGATGGACGGCAATGTTCATCGTGGCTTTCACCATGATGATGGGATATTACATTACAGATGTGATGTCCCCGTTAGAGGATATGTTGGAAACACCCGTCTCCCAGGGAGGATTCGGATTGGGATGGTCCAGCCAGGAATACGGATTCTTCTCCGGCTCTTATGGCTTCATCAATGTTTATCTTCTGATGCTATTCTTCGGAGGACTTATTCTGGACAGGATGGGTGTTCGTTTCACGGGTCTCCTCGCTTGTGGCTTGATGGTCGTTGGAGTCTGCGTCAAATATTACGCCATCCAGTTC
>CAVEJA010000204.1:0-2220 GCA_963615745.1 Duodenibacillus sp. | reverse complement strand
GGGCGTGTGAGCCTCGCCGGACGGTCGCCTGTCCTTTTCTTGTTGCCGCGCATAGCGTCTCGGACTTGTTTTGAACGTTTCTGTTTTTGATTCCCGCAATTCTTGACTGCACGGGGGAGGCGGATGCATTACATCCCCACCTTTTGGAAAGTATCCAATATCCCGGCGTTGATGAGCTTTTGGAAAGAAAAGGCGGGGAATTTCAAGAAAAACCCCGTATTGTTTTGCGGATGTTGGAATAAAGTGTTAGCTTTGCAATGTGCGTATTGAAAACAGCACGAATAACGATAAAAACAAGCTGCTATGGGAAAAACGATTCTTTGTATGCTCGCGGCGTTTTCCGCCGCACTGGCTTTCAGCTCCTGCTCCGCAAGTAACGACGGGGAGGAGACATATGGCGGCACCGCCGAGCTGACCGTCCTTCTCTCCGGGTTCGAGATCTCCCAGACGGGGATGGACGCTGTGGAGACGGGCAGGATGCGTCCCTGCGTCTCCGGGGACGTGTGGAATGTGAAGAGGATAGACGCCGCGATATTTGACGAGGACGGCGGGAAGGTGTGCGAGATCCACCAGACGATAGATGACGAGGATTTCGGTACAATCAAAAAGACGGTGCACGCGGGCAAGTACCGGATCGTGGCGATGGCGCGCGCGGGCGCCGCCTCCCAGCCGGTGACCATCACCTCCCCCACGTATGTGGAGATGCCCGAGAGCCGTCTTTTCGACATGTTCTGCGCGGTGAAGGACATAGAGATAGCGAGCGGAGACCCCGTGTCGGTTGTGATGACGCTCTCCCGCAATGTCTCCATGTTCGGTCTGAACCTCACGGACGCTGCACCCGACAACATCGCCAGTGTCGAGTTCGTTTTCCGCAAGGACGGGGAGTACCGCCTTCTGCCCACCTTCAATCCCACGACGGGCCTTGCGGACGCGGTGTACCAGACGAAGAGGCTCGCCGTGCTTGGCAGCCACGCCCCTCAGGAGCTGAAGTACTACGCCTTCCTGACCGCCGAGGAGGAGACGGTGGACATCACGGTGAACGCCCGCACCGAGGAGGGCGACATACTGTTCACCCACACTTTCGAGGGCGTTCCGATGCGTGTGAACAGGAAGACGATAGCCACGGGTGCGCTGTTCTCCGGCGAGGCCTCCTCCACGTTCGATTACACGGACGCGTGGCTGGACGACTACGGAATAGACTTCTGATTCCCTTTGCTACGGATGGCGCAAGTGGATCCTGCACAACTCCGTGCGGTAGCTGTGCGTGTCAATTGTCCTTCCCCTGCTTTTCCAACAGGTCGTTCGCAAGGAGGAGCATCCTGTTCGTCACGTTCACATCGCTCACACCGCTGTCAAAATCCAGAGACAGGAATTTCAAGTTGGGAAAAAGCTGGTGAAATCTCTTCTCCATTCCTTTCGAGATGATATGGTTGGCGATGCACCCGAATGGTTGCAGGCTGACGACATGCCTTACTCCGTGCAGAGCCATCGTGGCTACCTCTCCAGGCAATAGCCATCCCTCTCCGAACTGGGCGTTGGGGGAAATGATGTTCTCGCTGTTTTTCGCCAACTGGTAAATTTCATCGAAAGGCTGGTAATATCGGAATGGGGAACAGGCGTTGTCATATTTATCTGCTTTTCTTTGAATAATCCTGTAAATGGAGTTCCGTACCCATTTTGGCAGGCGGTTTTGCTCCACTCGTGTACGGTTATTGACATCAATATTGACAAATGCTTGCAGGAAGAACGGCATCAACAGGGGAGGTACGACTTCTATCCCATGATTTATCAGCCACTGGGTGATACCTCTCTGGGCATAAAAGTGGAATTTCAGGAATATCTCACCGACAATACCTACTTTCTTTGTCTCTTTGTCAATACATATTCCGTTGAACTCATGGGCGGCAACGCCTATATAACGCAGCAGTTCCTTGCTTTGGTTTCTCTCGATGCAAGATTTAGCGATGGTTAGGAATTTTTCTTTCAATCCGTCAGCCGCCCCCGCCTTGTTCTCGCGTGGGAGGGATGCGTAGTACATCTTGGCGAGTGCGTCAGTATAAAGAATTGTAGAGACGGCTATGTTGATGATCTTTCTCCACTTGAAATGGAAGCCCGGCTGGTTGTTGCTGCCGTCAAACGACAAGGAAATCACAGGCACATTTTCAAATCCGGCATCTACCAGAGCCTTTTTGATAAGAGATATGTAGTTGGTAGCCCGGC
>CAVEJA010000203.1:0-5002 GCA_963615745.1 Duodenibacillus sp. | reverse complement strand
GCCCGCCTGCGGATGCGCCTTCAGAAAGCGCACACATTCCTCCAGCGTGTCCTCGCCCACGAATGTGTCGGGGTTGATGAACAGGATGTAATCCCCCTGTGCGGATTGCAGAGCCTTGTTGTTGGCTTTGCCGAAACCCTCGTTTTGCTGATTGGCGATGAACCGCAGGCGGTTGCCGAACTCCGTGGCGAAGATACTTCGCAGATAGTCTTCGGTATCGTCGTGCGAGGCGTTGTCGATGACCAGCACCTCCATGTCCATGCCTTTTCCTGCCTTGAACAGGGAGAGTATGCACTGTGCGAGGTAGTGCCGCACCTTATAACTGACGATGATGGCGGAGAGGGTCATGGGCTATCGGTCGTTGGCGATGAATTTCTGCTCCTGCGGGGAGGGATACCAGAAAGCGGAGGCGATGACGAGGATGAGCGCGGCGTGCTTGATGTTCTCCGCCGTGGTCGTCATATAGGCGAACAGGCACAGCAGGGTGACCAGAATCGTGGCGCAGTATCTCAGTATGTTCCAGCGGATGTATGCTTTCATGCCTTGCTCCGGGTCTTTCCCGAAAGTGCGGATGACGAAACGGAAACGGAAGAGCTTGGAACAGCCGTATATGTCCGCCATGGCGAGGATGATGCTCGTGAGGAGTAGGATGTACTCCTGCCGTGCGTTGAACAGCACGATTCTCTCTCCCAGAACGCCTGTGGCATAGAGCAGGGACAGGGCTGCGGGGATAATCCAGATGAGGAAATAAAGGATTCGGAGTTGTCGGATGGTTTTCATAAGGCTGTCTTGTCTTGGAAGGCGATGCGGTTCAGGATGCTCCGCCCCAGGGTTATCTCGTCCGTGTATTCCAGTTCCTCCCCCACGGAGATGCCGCGCGCGATGGTGCTGATCTGTACGGGGAAAGGACTGAGTTTCCGGGATATGAAGAAGTTGGTGGTTTCCCCCTCTGTGGTGGAGCTGAGCGCGAGGATGACCTCCCGGATTCCCCCTTCTTTCACTCTCTCTATAAGGGTGGCGATGTTCAGGTCGTTGGGTCCCACACCGTCGATGGGGGAGATGATGCCCCCCAGTACATGGTACAGTCCCCGGTACTGCTGTGTGTTCTCAATCGCCATGACATCCTGGATGTTCTGAACCACGCAGATGGTGCTGCGGTCACGGGAAGTGTCGGCACAGATGTCGCAGGTGTCCGTGTCGCTGATGTTGTGGCAGACTTTGCAGTACTTGATGTCCCGGCGCAGGTTCGTGAGCGAGCTGGAGAAACGGACGACCGTTTCCTCGTCCTGCTTCAGCAGATGAAGAACCAGCCGCAGGGCTGTCCTCCTTCCTATTCCCGGAAGGGAGGAGAAAGAATCCACGGCACATTCCAGCAATTTGGAAGGAAATCCATTGTTCATATCATGCAAAGTTACATAATTTTTGAGACTGGGAGCGTTTCCCTCTCCGCCTTTTCCGCTTCCTGAAAGGGCGGGATGCGGGAGGAGGTCAGCAGTCCCGAAGCATACCCGGCAGGGAGGAAAAGACCTCGGAGTAGTATGCCGCCTTTCTGGCGAGGGGGAGGGGATATGAGCGGCTGCTGCTGGGCATGCGGAAAAGGCGGATTCCGTCCACGTGGACGGGCTTGCCGATACCGAGCTCAGGGCAATGGAACTGTTCGGACAGCACGGCTGCCGCTTTCTGTCCTGTGGCGATAACGGTCCGGCACTGGGGAATCCTGCGCAGGAGAGCCTGGATATCGGTGGTTTCCGCTATCTCCAGAAAAGCGTCGGAGGCGTTGTTCCTCAGTCTTCTCACCGCAATGGCCGTGTCGAAGAGGGCGATGCCCTTCCTTTCCAGAAAGGGACGGAGGATGTCCAGACGGAATCTCTTCTCCTCCGCATTGTAGAAATAGTCCTTGTCGTGGAAGAATACCAGTCCGAAGATGCGCCACATATCATTCTGGATATTGGGGTAGAAGAAGTGCATGGACCACCGTTTGAGGGGTGGCGGGAAGCTGCCCAGCATGAGCACCTGCGCGCGGGGCGGCAGAAAAGGCTCCAAAGGATGGCGTTCTATGGGGATGGAGGGGTGTTCCACGGGCGTTATGCTTTCTTCTTCCGATAGGCTTTCTTCTTCCAGAAATTGATTCCCACGTATGCGTTCACCTTGAACAGGGCGTTGAGAACGGAGTAGGAGGTCTTCTTGTAGCTGTAAGTGTGCGCCACACAAGCCGCCCCGGCATAGAAAAGCCCCGTGTTCCACACGATGGCGGTGCGGGAGATGATGTCGAAGTTGAAGGAGGTGTGGTGGAAAAGGCTCTTGTCGAACTCGAACTTCTCCCCTTTGTTGATGTTGTAGCCGATGGTGGGCGTGAGCGTCTCGTTGAAGAGGAAATTTTTAGCGAAGACCCAGTTGTAGCTGTAGCCGAGATTGACGCTGTAATTCCTGTAATTGATATTGGAGATTTTCAGCGCGTCGTTGAGGATGTCGTTGCCCTGCTCGTCGTAAAGGAGGTAGGAGGGGAGGTTGCGGTAGTCGAAATTCAGTTTCTGCCGGGTGTAGCTGAACCCCAGAATCCAGCTTCCCGCACTGCGGAGCTGCTGTCCCGACTGGGAATAGGCGGCGGTGTAGGAGAATTTCCTGTGGTTGAACACATAGTAGACATTGAGATTCTGCAGATAGGTGTCCATTCCGGAAAAGCGCAGGTTGTCTATCCGCTTGCTTTCCGGGGAGTCGAAGCCCGAGACACGTTTCAGACGGTAGTTGTTGATGCCTTTCTGGTAGTAGTAATCCACACCGATGAGCGGCGAGTATATACTGAAGAACATGCTGGAACGCTCCGCCGAGGTCTGCTTCCGCCCGAAATTGAGGGAGTAACCCAGGAAGACAATGCTGTAAGCGAAGTACGGGCCAATGCGCAATGTGTTGTATGGGGAGAACACGAGGCTTTGCCTGTTCTCCCCGTTCTCGTCATCGCCGGATATTTTGTAGATGTTGAACATCATGTCGCTGTAAGCCATGGCCTGCATATTGTAGCGGTTGAGCTTGACGTAGTTCGTGTCTACGTTGGTCAAAGAGCTGATGAGGCGGGTCAGACCGCCGTGTCTGGTCTTCCGCACGGCGGTGTCTCCGGGGACGGTGGCGGAAGAGTCGGGGACTGATACGGGGAGCAGCTCCGTCTCCGTATGGGCGGAGGCGGACAGGGACAGTGCGGACAGGAGAAGCAGTAGTCCTAAAATTTTCCCAAGATACTGTCCATTACCCAGTTTACAGAGGTGGCACTGTTGCTGTCGCATGTGCAGATGGATTTCTGTTGCAGATGTTCTACGATGAGTTTTATGAGGGGCAGCTGTACGTGCGGGGGATTGGGCACCTCGATGCTCTCGTGTCCTTTCTCCGTATAGAGGGAGATGGGGGTGTAGTTGTACACGGAGAAGCACACCTGGCCGTTGCGCCCGATGATGACGATGCGGTCTTCCTTGGCGGATTCGTGGCCCACGAAGCACCAGGAGCCGCTGCCGGGTAGTCCGTTCTGGAAACGGAAGCATGCGCTGACGGTGTCCTCCGTTTTGTACAGACCACCGCGGTTGCTGCAATAGCCCTCGGCTTCTGTGATAGGGCCGAACATCCATTGCAGCAAGTCAATCTGATGGGGGGCCATGTCGAAGAAATAGCCGCCTCCGGCAATGTCCGGCTGGACGCGCCACGGCAGATTCGTGGCGTTATAGTCCATATCGCGCGGCGGAGCGGAGAAGCGGATCTGCACGTTGATGATTGTTCCGATCGTTCCGCTGGTGATAATGTCCTTTACTTTTTGGAAATAGGGGAGGTAACGCCTGTAATAAGCCACGAAGCAAGGCACTCCCGTCTTCTCTGAAATGCGGTTGATGCGGGCGCAGTCCTCGTAGTTGGCACTGAGCGGCTTCTCCACATAGGCGGGTTTCCCGCTTTTCATAGCCATAATGGCGTAGGTGGCGTGGGTGGATGGCGGGGTGGCGATGTATATGGCATTGACTTCCGGGTCGTCAATCAGTTCCTGGGGGTCGGTGTACCATCGGGGGATGTTGTGCCTCTCGGCGTATGATTTCGTTTTTTCCATGGTACGGCTCATGACGGCGACGACATCCGAGCCTTCGACAAGGCTGAACGCCGGACCGCTTTTCTTCTCGGTGACTTCTCCGCAGCCGATGAATCCCCAATGGACTTTTGGAATGATATCTATCATAAATATGTATTATATGGACTGATATACCTTCAATATATCGTTTACTTGCTTTTCCTTGCTGAAGCGGCTCGCCCATGACTTCCCGTGCGCCGCCATTTCCTCTTTCTTCAGAGGGTTGTCCAGCAGGGCCAGCACGGCTGTCGCCATGGCGGATACATCGTCGGGATGGACATAGATGGAGTGCGGGCCTCCCGCCTCTTCCAGACATGACCCCGTAGCTCCGATGACCGGCGTTCCTCCGCTGAGAGCCTCAAGGATGGGAATGCCGAAGCCCTCGTAGCGGGACGGGTAGACGAACACCTCCGCCATCTGGTAAAAGGCGGGCAGATGGGCGAAAGGGATGTTCTGCATCATGCGTATTCTGTGGCCTACACCCAAGTCATGGGCGACGGCTTTCACTTTCAGAGCATAATCGGTTTCCCGTCCAAGGATGAGCAGATGGATGTCTTCCGGGATGTCTTTCAGAGCCTGAACAGCCAGCATGACATTCTTCCGCTCCTCGATAGTGCCTACATTCAGAATGTATTTCCCGGGCAGATTGTACTGCTTCCTGATAGCCTCCTTCTCCTCCGGGGAGAAAGGAACGGAAAAGGCGGGGTCGCAACCCTGGTAAACCACTTGTATTTTCTCCTCTGGCACGTGGTAGAGGTTGATGAGGTCGCGCTTGGTACACTCGCAGATGGCGATAACTTTATCGGCATCCTGGCAAGCCTTGCGGAATTTGAGGGAGTAGATGGTTCTGTCTATGGATTTGTAATATTGGGGGAAGTGCTCGAAGATGAGGTCGTGTATGGT
>CAVEJA010000202.1:0-2223 GCA_963615745.1 Duodenibacillus sp. | reverse complement strand
CCTACCAACTCCGCACGCTCCAAGAATTTCTCACTGGGCTTCCGGCGAGTAATCATCTCGAACAGGACGAACATGATATGCCCTCCATCCAATGCTGGAATCGGCAGAACATTCATAAAGGCAAGCATAATACTGATGAAAGCCGTCAGTTCCCAGAATCTGTGCCAGCTCCAATATGTGGGGAACATACTGCCTATAGCTCCAAAACTTCCCACGCTCGCAGCACCCTCTTTCGAAAACAGATACTTGAAATCCTCCAAATATCCTTTCAAGACACTCACGCCATGTGAAATTCCTGCCGGAAAGGATTCAACAATGCCATATTTCCGCACAACCGGCTTATAGCATTGGTACATGCCTTTCTGGGTCACGCCCATTTTCAAATCCTCTGTCAGCATGAGCGACAGGGTGTCCCGCCTGTCTGTACCTGCCCTCTGAACTGCCACCGTTATATGGCGCAAGGCAAGGCTGTCATCCGTAGGAGCATCAACAAGTCTTTCACTCAACTCCATAACGGCAGAATTATAATCATTCCATGTGCTGACAGGCTTCTTGTTAAAGGCAACTATCCGGTCTCCCTTTCTCAATCCTGCCCGGGCAGCAGGGGTATTTGCCACGACACTATCCACAACTGAAGGGAAATATGCCAACACGAAAGGAGGATTACTCTTGAACATTCTCAACATATTCAAGGTCTCCGCAGGGAGCAATATACGCTTTTTCTCTCCTTTTCTCAGCACATCCACATACTCCGCCTTGGAAATATCCCTATACACGTTGGTAATTCCATCGCGCGTGTCAAAGTTCTTGAACTCTTTCTTATCCGTTCCCAACAATATATCTCCATCCTGGAAACCCAAAGCCTTGGCTTCTTTGTTGAACTGCATCCCATAGCTCATGGATTTAGTGGGGACATAAGAATCTCCCCACCATAAAAGAATCATAGAATATATAAGCAAAGCCACCAGGAAATTCACCAAAACTCCACCCACCATGACCAACAAGCGTTGCCATGCGGGGTGACTGCGGAACTCCCACGGCTGTGGAGGTTGTTTCATCTGTTCCTTATCCATAGACTCATCTATCATTCCCGCTATCTTCACATAGCCTCCCAACGGCAGCCAACCCACGCAATACTCCGTATCACTACGCTTCGGCTTGAATTTGAACAACGTTTTCCAAGGATCAAAGAACAGACAGAATTTCTCAACTCTTATCTTGAATAGCTTTGCGAACAGGAAATGCCCTCCTTCATGCAAGAAGATCAAGAGAGAAAAACAAAGCAGCAACTGCAACGCACGTATTAAAAATGCTTCCATTTACGATTTCTGTATTTATTATTTTACTTGTTTCTTATCATTGACTGCGCCATTTTCCGAGCCTCGTTATCCGAATCCACATAGATATCCAAGGAAGGCTCTGCCTCAAAAGACACCGTATCCATTACTTTTCTAATCATCTCATATATGTCCAGATAGCCTATCTCGCCTTTTCGGAAAGCCAGATTAGCCACCTCGTTAGCCGCATTCATCACACAGCAGGCGTTTCCCTTTCTTCCGACGGCCTCGTAAGCCAAGGAAAGGCACGGGAATCTGTCCATATCAGGACGCTCGAAAGTAAGGGTAGACAGCTCAAACAAATCCATTCTCTTCCCTGTCAGCGGTCTTCTTTCGGGGAAAGTAAGCGCATACTGTATGGGGATTCTCATATCCGGCAGCCCCATTTGCGCCTTCACCGCCCCATCCTGAAACTGCACAGCAGAATGAATAATGGACTGCGGATGCACAACAACCTCTATTCTGTCCGCATTTACCCCAAACAGCCAGCGGGCTTCAATCATCTCGAAGCCCTTATTCATCAATGTAGCGGAATCAATGGTTATCTTATCTCCCATACTCCATGTAGGATGACTCAACGCCTGAGCCGGCGTAACTGTCCGCAACTGCTCTTTGGTCAGCTTGCGAAACGGGCCTCCAGAAGCTGTAAGCAAGATTTTGTCTATGGGATTGTCACCCTCCCCGACCAGGCATTGGAAGATAGCGGAATGCTCGCTATCAACGGGAAGTATCGGGACATGATTCTGCACAGCCAGGCTTGTCACCAGCTCTCCTGCCACAACAAGCGTCTCCTTGTTTGCCAGAGCAATAGCTTTATGAGCCTTGATTGCATTTATCGTAGGCTTCAATCCGGCAAAACCCACCAAAGAAGAAACCACCACATCCA
>CAVEJA010000201.1:0-5034 GCA_963615745.1 Duodenibacillus sp. | reverse complement strand
CCACGGCTCCGTTTCCGTCCTCATCTTTCACCTCGGTTATCTCTACCTTGTACGCTACCTTTCTCTCTTCCTCTTCCACGCTGTCGAATTGGAATACCAGCTCCTTTCCTGTAACGGGAGAGCCGTTGTAACTGGTACATATCAGTTTTTTCAGTTTCAAACGATTGAAACGCAGGGCGAAGTACTTGAAGAAGTTGCTTTCGTAAGGATCGTCGCAGTTGCAAAGCACCGTTTTTCCGTAGAAATGCCGCTCATAGTGCTTCAGTTCCCGCTCAATATCGGAGATCTGTGTGTAGAACTCGTCTTTCCTCGCCTTCTTGGCGGAGTTCAGTTTCTGGTTAGCCATGTTGTTGGATAGATAGTTTGTCAGCAATCAACTACCTATCCGCTAAAACGCAAAAAGAGGCGTGGTGCTTCTTACTGCGTTTAGCACGGGGAGGCGTCGGAGGAATCCCCGGTCAATCATAAGAATGCATCACGCCTTGGCGTGTGCATTGCTAAATTGATTGAACAGACGGGCGTTCCTGTACGAAGCCTCCTGTCACATATTATTTCCGTGCTTGTTATTTCCAAATGAGTTTCCGACGCTCTTGGCTAAACGCGAAATAATAGCGAATGCTTTCAAATGAGTTTAATATGTATGTTTAGTGTTCTTTCTGTTTCTTCGTGCTGATTTGTGATTCTTGTAGCAAAAATAATATAAACGCCTTGAAAAACAAAATTCCCGGAGAAGAAAACTCTTTTTTGTTTGCCCGTGCCGGTATGCCCGTGCCTGAAAACAAGGGAAGCGTCCCATGAGAGACGCTTCCCCGTATACAGTGTTCTTGATGTTTTGTTTGTATGATAGGGAATCAGTCAATGTCCTTTATCCGCAGAACATTGTAGGAGATGTTGTGGTCGTAGACATCTGTTCCTTCCACTCTCTTGATGTATTTCACCACTCTGATGGTGACGGGGAGTACCAGAACCTCGTACATGGTTTTGGCAAACACCTGTATGAGCATCAGCTCCACCAGATTCTCCAGATTCAATAGCCCTCCGAAAGCCAGTGGGAAGAAAATGAGGGAGTCCGCACTCTCGCCCACGATGGTGGAGACGATGGCGCGCAGGGAGAAGTGTCTGCCTTTTGACATCACTTTCATGCGGCTCATGATGTAGGCGTTGATGAACGAGCCTGCGAGGAATGCGGCGAAGCTGGCTCCCACAATGCGTGGGGCAAGTCCGAAAACGAAGTTGAAGTGTGGCTCGTTGGCTGCCCAGTAGGGGGCGGCGGGGAGAAGTACGGCTATCTGTCCCATGGCGACAACGAAGAAATTCATCAGAAAGCCCAGCCAGATGACCATTCTGGTTTTCCTGAATCCCCATACCTCCGCAAGGCAGTCGTTGATGATATACGAGATGGGGAAGACGATGAATCCCGCGGTGATGTTTACCGTGCCTAATTGCAGCACTTTGGTCTCTAAAAGATTGGATGTGATCAGGCAAGTGCAGAACAACACCCCTAAAAGCATGAAGGGTACGCTTAGTTTCTCTTGTTTCATTTTCTTGTTTTTTTAGTGGTTATCAAGTACACTTTATGGGTTTTTCTATTCCTTTTGCTTCTTGTCCGGGGTCTTGGCGGGCAGAACGCTGGAGATGTTCTGCTCCCTGTGGCATATCCGTACTTCCACACCGAACTTGTCGTTGAGGTGGTGGGCAAGATGCTCCGCTCCGTACACGCTGCGGTGCTGCCCTCCTGTGCATCCGAAAGAAAACATCAGGTCGGTGAATCCCCGCTGGATGTACCGCTCCACGTGCTTGTCCGCCAGTTGGTACACGGAGTCCAGATAGGTGAGTATCTCCCCGTCGTCTTCCAGGAAGCGGATGACCGGCTCGTCCAGTCCTGTCAGTTGCTTGTACGGCTCGTACCGTCCGGGATTGCGGGTGCTGCGGCAGTCGAACACGTATCCGCCCCCGTTTCCGCTGGTGTCTTCGGGAATCCCCTTGTGGAAACTGAAGCTGAAGACCCTGACAACGAGTGTTCCCTTGTTGTCGTATTTGGAGAACGTGGGCAGTCCGTCTATGGGATTGGACTTGTACAGCTTGGAAACCTGGGTCTTGAAGCCGTCCTTGCGTTTCTTTGTCTCGGGCTTGGGGAGGCTGAACTGCGGCAGCTTGGTGATCTTCTCCAGAATGGAATGCAGGTAAGGGTAGGGGCAGAACTTGTGGGCAAGTCCCGCGCGCATATTCTCAATGGCGTAAGGTATGCTGTCGATAAAGTACTGCTTGCGCTCGAAATACCCACGGAAACCATAGGCTCCCAGAACCTGCAGCAGACGGAACAGCACGAATTTCTTCAGATTGCTTCTGAACTGCGCCTCATGGAATTCGGTATATTGTTTCAGGGATTTGATGTATGTGTTCACCAGTTCCTCCCTGAGCTTTTCGGGATATTGGGCGGAAGCCTGCCAGAGGAAGGATGCCACGTCGTATTCGATAGGGCCTTTCCGACCTCCCTGATAGTCGATGAAATGAGGCTCGTTGCTCTCATCCAAGATGACATTCCTCGCCTGGAAATCACGGTACATGAAAGCGTTGCAGCTGCTCTGCATCAAATCCTTTGCCAGAAGCTGGAACACCGCCTCCAATTTCAGCTCGTTGAAGTCGATATTCAGCGTTTTGAGAAAGCAGTATTTGAAATAGTTCAGGTCGAACAGAATGCTGTTCTTGTCGAACTCCTCTACCGGGTAGCATTTATGGAAGTCCAGCTCCCTGGCTCCCCTTATCTGCAGTTCGGGAAGTTTGGTGATAGTGCGCTTCAAAAGCTTCCTTTCTTCCAGATTGTATCTGCCTCCCAGCTTGCGCCCGGTCTCCAAAGCCTGGTACAGGGAGTGCCTTCCCAAGTCTGTTTGCAGATAGAGGATTCTGTCCTCGGACACGCTCAGGATTTTGGGAACGGGCAGTTTCCTCCTGTTGAAATGGTCTGTGAGATATATGAATGTCTCGTTCTCGTCGATGGATGAGCCGATAACTCCGATAACGGATGCGGGTGTGGTGTCCGCCGGACTGGTAAAGCGGTAATATCTGCGCGCGCTTCCCGACTGCGGTATTTCCTCTATACTGCAAGGGTCTGCCTTTACATAATCCTTGTATAACTGTATGAGTTTATTTAGTTGTGTGTCCATAATATAGTCCGTTGGTGTGTTTTTAAATGTAGGGTTGGGTGTTGTTCAGGTTCATCATCATGACGGAGGCGAGTGCAGCCGTCTCTGTGCGAAGTCTGCTTCTCCCCAGCGTGACGGGTACGAAGCCGTTTTCCAATGCCATCCTCACTTCGGAGATGCTGAAATCTCCCTCAGGCCCTATGAGAACAAGTGATTTCTTGGTAGGGGAAGCCCCCAAGGCAGAGGGGAGATATGCTTTTCTGATGCCGAAGTCATCGTCGCAGTAGCAGTGGGCGATGTATTTGTTGCCATCGAAAGGCTCTTGGATGAATTTCTGGAAGTCGGTCATCCCTGTCAGTTCCGGCTTATAGGTCTTGTGGCTCTGCTTCAAGGCGGATATGATAACCCGCTCCAGTCTGTCGTTTTTCACCACTTTCCTCTCGGAATACTGGCAGTCGAGCAGATGGATGGCGTTCACGCCAATCTCGGTGGCTTTCTCTGCCAGCCATTCCATCCTGTCCATGTTCTTTGTGGGGGCTACGGCGATGTGTATCTCGCCTTCCCACGGTTGGGAGGTCCGCTGCTGGGAAAGAATACGGAAGGAACAGCCCTTCTTTGTGGCGCAGGTGACTTCGCCCCGGTACTGTCCGCCTTCTCCGTCGGTGAGGATGAGCTCGTCTCCCTCCTGCATGCGCAGCACTCTCACGGCGTGTTCCGCCTCTTCCTGAGGAAGCTGGGTACACGCACCGTGCGCCAAGTCGGGACAATAGAAGTAACGGGTCTCTTTCATTTCCTCTTTTTAAGTTCGTCACGCAGGAAAGCGGCAATCTCATACTGCTCTTTCTCTATGGCATCTTCCAACGCACTTTTCAGCACTTCCGCACTCAGGGTGGCGATAGGGAAGGTGAAAGCCTGTTTCTTCATGTCCGCACGAGTTCCCTGCAGCAATTTCTCGGAGACATACAGGGGGATTCTGAAGGACAGAGCCATGACAATGGCGTTGGCGGCATTGACGGAAACGGTGCTTTCTTCCCCGTTGGTATTGACAAAAAGATGGGCGCGGTATTCTCCGTTGGCGATGAAGTCGATGGAAACGCCCTCGAGGATTGCCCCTGTCTCGGCAATGGTCATCCGCACGGATTCCATCAGGGACGACATATTGGAGACGGTGTTTGCGGCTGCCGCCACCATTCTGTTCTGTTCCTCGCTGACGGGCAGGGGAAACACCACAGAGCCGTTCTTCTCCTGAAGGATAAGAATATGTATGTTCTCGGCTGACAAGCCTTTGGACATGGCTTTCAGTTTGAATTCTATCTTGTCAGTGAAATCCATGGGCGTTTGCAGATGTTTCCATTCTGCAAATTTACTGTTTTTATATGGATTATTCCCTCAAACCGTTTCCCCATTTTCAATGCTTTCGTCTCCGCTTCTCCATAATATATATAGGGCATTTACAAGAAAGACACGCCCTTCTGTTGTCAATCTGAAGAAACAGATTATTTCTTTGCCTCAGCGATGGAAGCCTTGCGATACTCTTTGCCCAATTTCTCCAAAGTAAGAGTGGCTTTGCGTGCACGTGCGGCAGCAGCTTTGTTGCCTTCCTTTACGAGATCTTCCTTCAAAGCATCGAGAACCTCTGTCATTTTTGCTACTAATTCTTTCATGATTGTAAGTGTTAGTGGATTAAACTATAATGTTACCTATAAATAAATTCCGTTCTTTATGTTTGCCAAAGTTATTGTAATTTTTTATATAAGGGAAATGTTTTCTTCTTTTTTTTGCTTTCTGATGAAAAAAAAGTGCTTTTTAGGGGGGGTAAAGCGTTTTTGGGGTCATTTTACCGCCTTGAAAACGACTTCCAAGCCGTCGTATGCGGCGCGCAGCGGAACGG
>CAVEJA010000200.1:0-6951 GCA_963615745.1 Duodenibacillus sp. | reverse complement strand
CCGAAGGAATTGCCAGTACAGCAGGCAAATTCGCCTCTTCCTTCGCTTTCGGTTCGCGCATTCTTAAAGATTTCTACCCCGAATTCGCAGACACCATCAGGAGCAAGGCCGCCAACGCCTACGCATTGGGAAAAGAGAAACCCGGATGCTGTCAGACTGTTTCTGTGAAATCACCCTACATTTACGAGGAGAAAAACTGGGTGGATGACATGGAACTGGGTGCGGCGGAAATGTTTCTCATGACAGGAAACAGACAATATCTGGATGATGCCGTCCTTTACGGCAGACAAGAAAAGACAACTCCTTGGATGGGAAGCGACACCGCCCGTCACTATCAGTGGTATCCTTTTATGAATATGGGGCATTACCAGCTCGCCATGGCAGGAGATAAGAAAACCAGAAAGGAGTTTGCCGGCTATCTCAAAGAAGGAATAGACAAAGTCTGGAGACGGGCGCAACAAAGTCCTTTCCTCAATGGAATACCTCATATATGGTGTTCCAACAATCTTACCGTCGCCATGCTGACCCAGTGCATCCTGTATCGGCAACTTACTGGAAGCCGCGAATATGAGGAAATGGAGGGTTCGCTGCGCGACTGGCTTCTGGGATGCAATCCCTGGGGAACAAGTATGATTGTGGAAATGCCTCTTGGAGGGGTCTATCCCCGCCAACCGCACTCCGCTATCGTTAAGTTGGAACTCGGAAATACCACGGGGGGATTGGTGGACGGCCCTGTCTATGCCTCTATCTTCAACAGTTTGAAAGGGGTTCACTTGGAACCGGATGGCAAAGGAAGAAGCAACAACTATGACGACTTCCAGCCTGACGACATGGTCTACCACGACAACATACACGACTATTCCTCCAATGAACCTACGATGGACGGTACAGCCTCCCTTACTTTCCCGCTTTCCACCTACGAGGAAGAGGGAAGAAAACAGATGAAAACCACAAAAGACAAGAATATCTACCATGAAGGAGGTATTTACAGGGGCAATCCTGAGAAAAAGAAAATCTGTCTGGTTTTCACAGCCGCGGATAAGGCAGACGGAGCGTCCACAATCATTCCCACTCTTAGGAAGTACCACATACCCGGTGGCTTCTTTTTCACGGGAGAATTCTATGAGAAGTTCCCCGAAATCATCCAACAGCTGAAAAAAGAAGGGCATTATGTGGGCAGCCACAGCTACGGACATCTTCTTTACTTCCCTTGGAACCGCAGAGACACCATGCTTGTCTGTCAGGAAGAATTCTATCAGGACATGAGAAAAAGCTACGCGCTCATGGAAAAGGCGGGTATTCACAAAGAAGATGCCCCTTTCTTCATTCCTCCCTACGAGCATTACAACGGCATTGTCTCCTCTTGGGCAAGACAATTGGGGCTGCAAATCATCAACTACACCCCAGGCACAGCCAGCAACGGAGACTACACCACCCCCGACATGAAGAACTATTACAGCAGCCAGCGGATTATTGACAATATAAAAGCGCATGACGAGAAACAACCCAACGGATTAAACGGTCATTTCCTTATGATTCACTTTGGAACATCCGAAGCCCGTACAGACAAACTTTATTATCGTCTGGGCGAAATCATTGAATTACTGCAAGGACGCGGCTACCGGTTCGTCTCCGTCAGAGAAATGATTGAAGGGAAATAGCATTCTTTCATGGAAGCAAACATACTTATTCCCATTCTCACCCTTGTAGGATTGTTCCTTGTTCTCCTTTTTGTCTCCCGTCTCACCAGCAAGGAGAATTCCAACGAGATGTTTTTCAAGGGGAGGAACAAGTCTCCGTGGCCACTGGTAGCTTTCGGGATGATAGGCGCATCCCTTTCCGGAGTGTCGTTTGTGTCTGTTCCTGGTTTTGTCGGCAGCACACAGATGACCTATCTGCAAATGTGCATAGGTTTTTTCTTTGGATATATTGTCGTCGCCTACGTTCTGCTGCCTCTCTATTACAGAAAAAACCTTACAAGTATCTACTCCTATCTGCAGGAAAGGTTCGGGAGGACATCACGAAAAACAGCGGCATCCGTCTTTATTGTCAGCAAGATTTCAGGAGCGGCTGTAAGGTTTTATCTTACCTGTATGGTTCTCCAGCAACTTATTTTCCATCCTTTGGGCATTCCGTTCCCCGTTTCCGTCATCCTAATACTCTTATTGGTCTGGCTCTATACCCGGAAAGCGGGTATTCACACACTGGTTTATACGGACACCTTACAGACTTTGTGCCTTATAGGGGCTATTGTCACAGTCATTATCCTCCTTGGGAAACAGATGTACCCTTCCTTTTCCATCATGGCAGAGGACATTTCCCTCAATCCATTAAGCCGTATCTTTGTCTGGGATGACTGGAACAGCAGGCAACTCTTCTGGAAACAATTTCTGAGTGGTGTCTTTATCGTCATCGTTATGACAGGATTGGATCAGGACATGATGCAGAAGAATCTCACTTGCGCCAATCTGAAAAAAGCCCAAAAGAATATGTGCTGTTACGGCATCAGCTTTATCCCTGTCAATTTCCTCCTTTTAATTCTGGGCGTACTGCTGTACAGCTATGCTTCCAAGCATAATATTCCTGTTCCGGAAGCAGGAGACGCACTCTTCCCCTCCCTTGTCCAACAAGGTTGTTTCGGGCACGGAGTGATGGCTTTGTTTGTTTTGGGCGTGTCTTCCGCCGCTTTTTCCAGCATAGATTCCGCACTTACGGCACTGACAACCACAGTCTGCATAGACATTCTGGACATTCAGAAAGAAAGCGATGCCGCCCGGTCTGTTCTTATCAGGAAACGGGTTCATTTGTTCATCGTCGGGATATTTGTCATGCTTACCATCCTCTTCCAGAAAATCGGAAACGGTAGTGTCATAGATGTCATTTACACCCTCGCATCATATACATACGGACCTCTGCTCGGTATCTTTGCATTCGGTATCTTCACAAAATACCAGTTGCGGGAACGCTATACCCCCTTCATTTCCGTCTTTTCCCCAATCGTCTGCTACTTCTTGTCAGTTGCCGTTTCCCGTTTCACGCATTACAACTTCGGCTACGAGCTACTCATGCTCAATGGCATCATCACTTTCTGTCTGCTTTATCTCTCCCGAAAGAAAGATTCAATAGCATACAGACAGCCCTGCCCATAAATCTTCTCTGCCTTTTGGCTATAAACCCATCAGGGCTTTCAAGCCCAAATCCACACCGGAGAACCCCATAAACGCCATGGCAAGAAGACCCGCCGTAATCAACACAATAGGCATTCCCCGCATTGCCTTGGGAACAGTCACCGTTTCCAGATGTTCCCGCAGTCCTGCAAAAATAATCATCGCCAGCCAGAATCCCAACGCTGTAGCCGCAGAGAAGAACAGCCCCTCCAGTAAATCATAGTCTTTCTGGATGACAAGTATCGAAACACCCAACACACAACAGTTGGTTGTAATCAAGGGAAGAAACACGCCCAACGCCTGATACAGGGAAGGCACAGTACGCTTCATTATCATCTCTATCATCTGTACCAAAGCGGCTATAACCAATATGAAAACTATCGTCTGAAGATAGCCGCAACCCAAAGAATCCAATATATATTTCTGCACAATGAAAGTCACCAATGTAGCGACTACGACCACCGCCGTCACCGCCATGCCCATTCCCATAGCCGTATCCACCCTCTTGGAAACGCCCAAAAAAGGACATATCCCCAGGAACTGGGACAGAACCACGTTATTGACAAATATGGCGGTAACAACTATCAGGAACAAATTCAATATATAATCCATACTACTCCTCCTTTACGCTTTCTTGATATACTTATTAAACAACGCTACCAAGTACCCCAGTACAAGAAAAGCACCCGGAGCCAACACAAATATCAACATACCATACCGCTCGCCCTGCAAATCGATGCCGGACAATCCGAAGTCGTCACTATGGAACACCCTACCCGTCCCTAACCATTCACGGACAAATCCCAACAAAGTCAAGGCTATGGAAAATCCCATGCCCATGCCGACACCGTCTATCGCACTATGAAACGGACTATTCTTGGCAGCAAAGGATTCCGCACGGGCAAGAATAATGCAATTGACCACAATTAACGGAATGTACAGCCCCAATGTATTATATATGGAGGGGAGATACGCCTGCATAAGCATCTGCAGAATAGTCACCAAAGAGGCTATGATAACGATATAGGCAGGGATTCTAACCATATCCGGTATCATATTCTTCACGCAGGAGATAACCAAGTTGGACAAAACCAGGACAAACATCGTGGCAATGCCCATAGAAAGTCCGTTCATCGCAGAAGAAGTCGTACCCAATGTGGGACACATTCCCAGAAGCAGGACAAACGTAGGGTTCTCCTTGATGATTCCATTCAGTAATATCTTCATATTATTCATCGCTCCGCCATTTTTTTATATCCGTAATATGCCTAATCACCATACTTAGGAGAAGCCCCGGTCTGGGCATCCTCCTCTTTTTCATGAAACAACTGCTCGTAAGCCTGGCTGACAGCATTGAGGAAAGCCCTTGAAGTAATGGTGGAAGCCGTGATAGCATCCACTTCTCCTCCGTCTTTTCTAACAGTCATATTGTCTTTCCCCGGGTTTTTCCCAATAATATCTCCCTCGTGATTCTTCTGAAACCACGTGGTGACTTTTGCTCCAAGCCCCGGAGTCTCGGCGTTACTCAGCACCGTATAACCCAGTATTTCGCCCGTCGGACTGAAGCCGACAAGTATTTTCATGTCTCCCCCGAAGCCTTGGGCGACTACGGAAACGGCAGTACCCACAGGGCTGCCCTGCCTGTTCCTCACCGGATAAAACACATATTCATCCTTTTCTTGTGGGGAATCCACAACAACATCTTCCGCTCCCATCACAGAGCAGATGCCTTCCGACAACTTCCGCTCGTTGATTTTCTCAATCCGGGACTTGGTCACATCATTGACCCATGCCAAAAGAGCCCCGGCGACAACTGCGATGATTGTCAAAGACAATACCATATTTAAAAGGGAGGATTTCAACTTCTTCATCTTTCTGTCCCTCCTTTCTCCCCATACCGTTTGGGCTTGCAGCAATGATTAATCAGGGGTGTAAAGGCGTTCATGATCAATATTGCAAACGACATTCCCTCAGGATATGCCCCGAAAGCACGTATCAACACCGTCAGAACTCCAATAGAGACCCCGTAGACAAGCTGTCCCCCGGGAGTCATCGGGGAAGTGACATAATCCGTTGCCATAAACACCGCACCGAGCAGCAATCCCCCGCTCAATATCTCCATGACAGGAGAGGCGTAAACAGGGTTCGACCAGTGCATCAGCCCGGACAATACAAACACCGTCGCAATGATACTTACCGGGATATGCCATGTTATAATTCTTCGGACGAGCAGATAAACCAATCCTACCAATATGAATACCGCACTCACTTCCCCCTGGCATCCTCCGATATTGCCCAGGAACATATCGCTGACCGAAGGAAGCTGATCCAGTAGAAAGCTGTCGTCTGCCTTTATCGCCCCTTTCATCAAAGCCAACGGGGTTGCTCCCGTCTCCGCATCCAGATAAGTTCCGAAAGGCTGCCCCGCCAACGGCCATGTCGTCATCGCCTTGGGAAAGGAAATCAGCATAAAGGCACGGGCTGCCAAAGCGGGATTGAACAAGTTGCATCCCAATCCCCCGAAAGTCATTTTCACCACACCTATTGCAAACAATGCTCCTACTACGACCATCCACAAAGGGATATTGGAAGGCAGATTGAACGCCAGAAGCACGCCGGTAACAAGAGCCGAGCCGTCCTTTACAGTCATTTCCTCCCGCTTCAACAAGTACTTTGCTATGAACCATTCAAAGAACACGCAAGACACTACCGAGGTTACGGTTACAGCAACCGCTCCTATCCCGAAGAAATAGAAGGAACACAGCAGAGCCGGCAGCAAAGCCAGAAGCACTCCGTACATATTCCTCTGTATGCTGTCCCCGCTATGGATGTGCGGAGACAAGGAAACAGTCAATTTATTTGTATTCATTGTTTCTCTTACTTCTGATATTCATTACTTCTTTGTCTGCATACGGGAACGGACAATACCCGTCACTGTACTTTTCCCCACCCGTATCATATCCAGCAAAGGACGGTGTGCCGGACACGTAAACTGACAGCAGCCACATTCGATACAGGAAGTAACCATATTTTCCTCCAGCATCTCCCACTTCTCCATGGAAGTCCCCTGTGCCAGCAAATACGGTTCCAGTCCCATAGGACAAGCCCCCACGCATTTCGCACAACGGATACAAGGTCCGGGATTACTTCTTTTCGCCTCCTCACTCCCCATAAGCAACACCCCGGAAGAGCCTTTGCATATAGGTATCTCCGTGTCATGCAAAGCCTTTCCCATCATGGGACCGCCGCCGATCACCTTTCCCGTGTCTTCCGGAAGACCACCGCAGGCATCTATCAGAAGCCTCATAGGAGTACCCATGCGCACCATCATGTTCGACGGATGCTCCAGATGCTTCCCCGTAACGGTCACGACACGTTCTATAAGAGGCTTGTTCTTCATCACAGCTTCGTAAACGGCATAGGCTGTCGCCACATTCTGGATGACAGCACCCACACTGACAGGCAATGCGGGAGGGGCTGCAACTTGTCTGTCCACCACAGCGTCTATCAGTTGTTTCTCGCCTCCCTGCGGATATTTCATCTTCAGAGGAACAATCTCTATGCGGGGAAACGCCTTTGCTTTTTCCCTCAACAAGTCTATTGCATCCCGTTTGTTGCTCTCTATGGCGATATATCCCTTCCCCACTTGAATGGCTTTCATCAGCAATTCCACGCCAACCAATATCTCGTCGCTCTTCTCCAGCATCAGCTGATGGTCGCAAGTGAGGTAAGGTTCGCACTCCACAGCATTTATAATCAGCCATTCTGGTTTGCTTCCAGGGGG
>CAVEJA010000199.1:0-3044 GCA_963615745.1 Duodenibacillus sp. | reverse complement strand
ATCACATTCCATAGGACAGAAGAATACGAACATAAAAACACTAATACAATTTTCGTAGAACACGGAAATATTAAACTTATCATTAATTATGGCAAAATTGAATTTTGGCGGTGTCATCGAAGAAGTAATGACCCGCGAGGAATTTCCCTTGGAAAAGGCGCGCGAAGTGTTGAAAAACGAAACTATCGCAGTGTTGGGCTACGGTGTCCAAGGCCCCGGACAGTCCTGCAATCTGCGTGACAACGGCTTCAATGTCATCGTGGGACAACGCCAGGGAAAGACCTACGAGAAAGCGAAAGCTGACGGCTGGGTTCCCGGCGAGACCCTTTTCTCCATCGAGGAAGCAGCAGAAAAAGGTACTATCGTAATGTGTCTGCTTTCCGACGCAGCTGTCATGAGCGTATGGCCTACCATCAAACCTCATCTTACTGCGGGGAAAGCCCTTTATTTCAGCCACGGTTTTGCAATTACATGGAATGACCGCACAGGCTGCGTTCCCCCAAAAGACATTGATGTCATCATGGTTGCGCCCAAAGGTTCCGGCACATCCCTCCGCACGATGTTCCTCGAAGGCCGTGGCTTGAACTCCTCCTATGCAGTCTATCAGGATGCGACAGGCAGAGCGTTGGAGCGTACTCTGGCACTCGGCATAGGCATTGGCTCCGGCTATCTGTTCGAGACGACTTTCCAGCGCGAGGCGACATCCGACCTCACGGGAGAGCGCGGCTCTCTGATGGGAGCTATCCAAGGTCTGCTTTCCGCACAGTACGAGGTGCTTCGTGAGCACGGACACACTCCTTCCGAGGCTTTCAACGAGACCGTTGAGGAGCTTACCCAGTCCCTGATGCCTCTTTTCGCTGAGAAAGGTATGGACTGGATGTATGCGAACTGCTCCACAACAGCCCAAAGAGGCGCGCTCGACTGGATGGGCCCGTTCCATGACGCTATCAAACCGGTCGTAGAGAAACTCTACGAGTCTGTCAAGAGCGGTCACGAGGCACAGATTTCCATCGATGCCAACTCCAAACCCGACTACCGTGTAGGTCTGGAGAAAGAATTGGCAGAGCTCCACAACTCCGAGATGTGGCGCACGGCAGAGGTTGTCCGCCAGCTCCGTCCTGAAAACAACTGATCAGGCAGGACATACTACCAGAATAACCAGAGGATATACCCCTATCGGTATATCCTCTTTTTTGTTTTCGCCACATCTCCTTACAGCGAAAACTTAGTATCTTTGTAGGAAGAAAAGTATATCGAAGCAACAATTATAATATGAAAAAGCAAATCTTACTGTTTGTCTCCTGCGTGTGCATGACGGCAAGTTCCTACGCCCGATACACCTCCGCCCCGACCGAGATAGACTATCAGCAGCTCAACGAGCGTGCGAAAAAGGAATACCTCCAGCCCATCCGTCCGGGCTACGAGAAGAAAAACCCCTATTGGAACGAGTTCTCCTTCAAATTCATCTATGCGCCCGCCTTTGATTTCAAGAGCGTGAAAGGGGCGAGGAATTACAGATATACCATCAAGGAGAACCCCGATGCCACGGAAAAGATAAGCGGCAAGACCGTTTCCATCATCAACAACAAGTTCAAGGAAATCACTTTCTTTGCGGAAACGCCCAACAACTCCCTGGCACCGGTATGGAATCTGATTCCTGCGGCAAATGTCACACTCACCGTGGATGCCCTCGATGCCAAGGGAAATGTCTTGGAAACCGTGGGAGAGCGCAAGTTCCTTCGTGATTTCGAGTTCTGCGGCCCGTACAATAACGCCGTGCGCCCATACAAGGAGGCGGCGATAAAGGGTATGCTGTATATCCACAATATGCCCGAAGTCAAGTGCTGGCTGGACAGCTGCAAGCCGAATATGACCTTCGAGCACTACACGTATGCGAACAAAACCCTCAGTGCTATTCTCAGCAACGAGGCCCGTGTCGCAAGATACGTTCCCGCGGAGAGGGAGAAAGCACTGCGCATCGCAGACAGCGTCGCCAAATTCTTTATCAAGATAAGCCAGCCCGCCGATGCCGCCCTCGCCTATTTCCCGCCCACCTATTACAAAGACCTCATCGCTTCCAAGAGGGAAGAGAACAAGGGAACGACCATGACCATGGATGCGAACTATGCCATAAACGCTTTCCTGGACTTATACGAGGTTACCCATAACAAAACCTACTACGACCAGGCTCTCAACATCATGCGCACCTATAAGAAGATACAGCGCAAGGACGGCTCTTTCCCCATAAAGGTGTATATCGAGACGGGCAAACCCACCAACGAGCGGAACGCCATGCTCTACACCGTGTGCGTCAGTGCCAACCGTTTCCTGAAACAATACCAGGTCACCGAGTTCCAGGAGATGCAGAAGAAAGCGGAAGAGTGGATGCACAATGTCGCTATCCGGAGTTTTGACATCACAGGACAATTCGAGGATGTCACGGTCAATAACCTCAAACCCTACGAGAACCTGACGAACTGCACCGCCGCCCCTTATGCGAAATACCTTCTCGGCAAGGACAATCCGTCCGCGGAGGACATGCAGGATGCCCGGGACTTGTTGAAACTGAGCGAGGATCAGTTCACCTACTGGAACTTCCTCTATAATGAACTGGGCTACCGCCGTTACAACACGCCGTGTGTCATCGAGCAGTACAAGTACAAGACCCCTGTCGATAACAGTGCCGCCAATGTCTCCGGCGGACTGCTTGAATACTACAAGGCGACAGGCGATGTGCTCGCCTATGCGAAAGCGAAAGCCATCATTGACAACATGACCATCCAGCAGAATCCCAAGAACGGCTATCTGCCCACCACATGGGACTGCTCCACCAGACGCATCAACGAACTGTCCATCTGGCTGAACTGTGCGGAGGTGACCATAGAGCGGCTTCTTGAGATGAGCGAGCTCCAGCAGTAGTTTTCGGACATCATTTCCATACAGGCGATATGCGGAGAGACACCTTTTACAGGCTTCTCTCCGCATATTGTATTCCCGCTCTCCCCCGTCGCCTCTCCATGTCTCTGCGGACGGGCGGAAACAAC
>CAVEJA010000198.1:0-5605 GCA_963615745.1 Duodenibacillus sp. | reverse complement strand
GTCCGCATCCTCTTCCTGCTCGGATGCCTGACGGGCATGCTCTCTTGCGCCGAGCAGTACAACATCTCCGGGGATTCCTCCGTCTCCACCCTGGACGGCAGGATGCTGTATCTGAAAGCCCCCTCCAGCAAATCCGTCATGCAGGACATCGATTCCTGCGAGGTCGTTCATGGAAAGTTCAGTTTCATGGGTATGGTGGACTCCACCATCATGGGCGAGATCTACATGGACAACGAGGGTTTCATGCCTATTGTCATCGAGAACGGGAACATTTCCATCTCCATCAGCAACACGGAGCAGCGGGTAATGGGGAGTTTGCTCAACAACCGCCTGTACCGTTTCTTGGAGCAGAAGAGCAGAATGGAAGAGGAAATCATCAATCTGTCCAACCAGGAAGCGGAGATGATACTCAGCGGTATGCACCCTGCCGTGGCGCACAAGAAGATGGCGGAACGCACAAACAAGATTTACGGTGCCTTGGAGGACTTGGAAATCAACTTCATCACCACCAACAGCAACAACATTCTGGGAACGACATTCTTCAATATCCTCTGCAGCCAGTACCCATACCCTGTCATGACCGCGCAAATAGAGGAAATCATCAAACGCTCCTCCCCCTCTTTCAAGAAACAATCCTGCGTGCGCAATTACATTGAGGCGGCGGAAGCGAATATGAAGATGATTCAGCGGGCTTCCCACAAGTGATCCGCCATCTCCCGATTCCCTTTTTCCTCCACCCCTTTCCCCTGCCATCTACCATACTTGTCCTATAAAAAATACCACATTTGTGCTATTTCCCAAGGAACGAAGAGGCAGTACTTTTGCATTGTCAAACAACAACAGACGAGAACAACGCAAAATACAAACTTAAATCACAATATTATGGCAGAGAAAAAACTTCACCTTGAGACTTTGGCACTTCATGTTGGTCAGGAAAATCCCGACCCTGCTTCCGACGCGCGGGCAGTACCCATTTACCAAACCACCTCTTATGTGTTTCGCAATTCCCAGCATGCGGCAGACAGATTCGGTTTGCGGGATGCGGGAAACATCTACGGCCGTCTGACCAACTCCACACAAGCTGTCTTTGAAGAGCGTGTGGCAGCCTTGGAAGGCGGAGTTGCGGGACTGGCTGTCGCTTCCGGCGCAGCCGCTGTGACCTACGCCCTTCAGAATATCGCACAAAACGGCGACCACATTGTAGCGGCGGACAACCTGTACGGAGGCTCTTTCAACCTCATCACCCACACCCTCTCCACACAGGGAGTGAGTTATGACATCATCAATGTCAATGATTTGGAATTGCTGGACAAGACCATAAAGCCCAACACCAAGGCAGTCTATGTGGAGACTTTCGGAAATCCGAACTCTGATGTGACCGATTTGGATGCCATCGCTGAGATTGCCCACAAGCACAATACCTTATTAATTGTAGACAACACCTTCGCACCCCTCCTCATCCGCCCTATCGAGCATGGAGCTGATGTCGTTGTACACTCCGCCACCAAGTTTATAGGAGGCCACGGCAGCAGTCTTGGAGGTGTCATTGTGGATGCCGGGAAATTCGATTTCAAAGCCAATGCGGACAAATACCCCACAATAGCCAAGCCCGACCCCTCCTATCATGGTGCCGTCTTCGCTGATGTGGCAGGCGCAGCCGCATTTGTCACCCGCATCCGCGCAGTCATCCTCCGCGACACCGGGGCTACCATCTCTCCTTTCAATGCCTGGATTTTATTGCAAGGCGTGGAGTCGCTTCCCTTACGCATTGAGAGACACGTACAGAACGCGCTCAAGGTAGTGGAATACTTGTCCAAGCATCCCAAAGTGGCGAAAGTGAACCATCCGTCACTCCCCGGTCACAAGGATCACGCCCTTTACCAAAAGCTCTTCCCGCAGGGAGGCGGCTCCATCTTCACTTTCGAGATAAAAGGCACTCAGGAGGACGCTTGGAAGTTCATCGATTCCCTGAAGATATTCTCCCTGCTGGCGAATGTGGCGGATGTGAAATCACTCGTCATCCACCCGTACACCACCACCCACTCCCAGATGTCGCCGGAAGAACTGAAGGAACAGCACATCACCCCCACTACCATACGACTTTCCATTGGCGTGGAGCATATCGACGACATCCTCGATGACTTGGAACAAGCCTTCGCACAAATCTAACCAAGTCACACATCTACGAACCAACACCAAACAATATCAGATATGGCAAAGATTGCAAAGAAACTCACCGACCTCATTGGCCGCACTCCATTATTGGAATTGAACAAGTTCAGCAAGGCGAAAGGACTGGAAAAGTCCCTTATTGCCAAAGTAGAGTTCTTCAACCCCGGCGGCTCTGTCAAGGACAGGATAGCCCTCGCCATGATTGAGGATGCGGAGAAAAAAGGGAAACTCAAGCCCGGAGCGACCATTATCGAGCCTACTTCCGGGAACACCGGCGTGGGATTGGCACTCGTTTCCGCAGTAAAAGGCTACAAACTCATCCTCACCATGCCGGAAACCATGTCCATTGAACGCCGCAATCTGGTCAAGGCTTACGGAGCGGAAGTCAGACTGACCAGCGGAAAGGACGGTATGCCCGGAGCCATCAAGGCTGCCGAGGAGCTCCGTGACAGTATTCCGGGAAGCATTATTCTGCAACAGTTCGAGAATCCCGCCAATCCGCAAAAGCATTACGAGACCACAGGTCAGGAGATCTGGGAGGACACCGACGGGAAAGTAGACATCTTCGTAGCAGGAGTAGGCACGGGCGGTACGGTCTCCGGCATCGCACGGGCACTGAAGGAAAAGAACCCCGATGTGAGGATTGTCGCCGTAGAGCCTTTGTCCTCCCCTGTCCTGAACGGAGGAGCGAGCGGGCCGCACAAGATACAAGGTATCGGTGCGGGCTTCATTCCCAAGACCTACAACGCCGATGTCATCGACGAAGTGTTCGATGTGGACAACGACGATGCCATCCGCACAGGACGTGAACTGGCGAAAGAGGAAGGTCTGCTGGTCGGTATCTCCAGCGGAGCCGCCGCATTTGCCGCCGCCGAGATAGCGAAACGCCCGGAGAACAAGGGGAAAACCGTTGTGGCATTGCTTCCCGACACAGGGGAAAGATACCTTTCCACGGTTCTCTACGCCTTTGAGGAATATCCTTTGTAGAAACATCCGTTTGACAGACCGGCTTCCGCCTGCTGCCAGACAAAGAGAGAGAGGGGTTATCTGTTCCCCTCTCTCATTTTATATACTCCCTTCGGGCTTCTTCAGAACGCCAGCAGAGGAATCGCGCGCAAGGCATTTTCCGTAGTTATCCGCTCCACCTCGGATACTGGGACATGATATATCTGTGACAGTCTGCCTGTCACTTCCGGCAAAAACGAAGGTTCGTTACGCTTTCCTCTGTGGGGGACAGGGGCCATATACGGAGCATCTGTCTCCAATACGATACGTTCCAGAGGTACGGCTGCCTCCAGTACGGAGGGAAGAGTGGACTTCTTGAAGGTGAGAATACCTCCTATTCCCAGAACAAAGCGGGGAAACTCTGCCAGCAGCTCCCCTGCCTCCTCCACCGTCCCCGAGAAACAATGGAACACACCCTGCAAATACTCCTCATTTTTATAGGGCTTCAGACATTCCACCAGTTCCTTATGGGCTGCCCGCGAGTGTATCATCAGGGGCAGATGATAGTTCAAAGCCCATTCTATCTGGGTTCCGAAAGCGTCCTTCTGCTCCTCCTTGCGGGTATCGTCCCAATAAAAATCCAGACCTACCTCCCCTATTCCCACAAAAGGATGGCGTTCCCTCGTCAGCATCCCCTCCATTCTGGAAAGGACCTCCTTGTAATCCGAGGGCAGATCTTCGGGATGAAGTCCCACCATAGGGTAAAGCACATGGGGATATTTGCGCCCCAGTTCCGCTGCTTCCGCAGCGGAAGCCTCGTCCACAGCCGGAAGAACCATTTTGGAAGCTCCCGCCTGTTGGGCGCGCCTCACGACAGCGTCCACATCTTCGAGAAACTCCTCTCCGTAGAGGTGCGCATGGGTATCTATATACATAGGAACGGAGTTATCTTTCTCTGCGGCTCAACAAGTCCGCAAAGGATTTCAACGCATCCTTCGCCTCTGCGGAGACCTTCAGTTTCGCCAGCAGCGCATCCGCCTTTTCGTAACACTCCTGCATACACAGCTCGTAATCGCGGGGTATCTCCATCTCCTCGTACAGGCGGGTAAAGAAATCTATCTTGTCCTGCGGCTCATACCGCTTCCTCTCCAGCCAGTCCGTCATCTGCATTCTCTGGGTTGCCGTGGCTTTCCTGAAGGCATTCACCAGGAGGAAAGTCTTTTTCCCCTCCAGAATATCTCCTCCGATATTCTTTCCAAAGGTTCTGGCATCTCCGAACACATCCAGATAGTCATCCTGAACCTGGAAAGCACGACCTATATAAGAGCCGTAGTCATACAGCAGCCGGGCATCCTCCCCGGATGCGCCGCCCAGCAACGCCCCCATTTCCAAGGCACAGGAGATAAGCACGCCCGTTTTCAGCCGAATCATTTCAAAATATTCCTCTATCGACACATCCGTGCGGCTCTCGAAATTCATGTCATACTGCTGTCCCTCGCTGACTTCCAAGGTCGTTTTCAGAAAGACCTCCATCGCCTGGGGGCAGACGGACTTGACCGCGGCATACATTTTCTTGCTGGCAAGCATCAGCATGGCATCGCCGGAAAGGATGGCGGTATTCTCGTCCCACCGTCTGTGAACCGTAGGCTGCCCCCTGCGCACATCCGCCTTGTCCATCAGGTCGTCATGCAGCAGCGTATAGTTATGGAACATCTCCAGCGACACCGCCGCATCCATGAAGGATTCCACCTTCTCGTTGAAGAGCTGGGCGGACAGAAGCAGGAATACGGGACGGATACGTTTCCCTCCCAGGGACAGCACATAAGCCATCGGCTCATACAATCCTTCGGGACGGGTGGGGTAACTCAGGCTTTTGACCGCCTCATCGGTCTTTTCTATCAGTTGGGAATAAGTGTACATAAGCGTATTTATAGGATTTAAAAGTTTTTCTTGTCAGGAGAAAGGAACGTCATCGAACTGAAATTCCACAGGAAGAGTAACCTGCGAGCGTATGGGTTTGCCGTTCCGCTTCCCCGGAATCCACTTGGGCATCCGCCGGAGCACACGCAGCACTTCATGATTCAGTTCCCTGCAGTCGCCTTTCACGATATGAATATCCGTCACGCTCCCGTCCGCCTCCACGATAAAGGCGGCGACCACGCTCCCGCCCTCCTTTCGGGAGAGGCAGCTCTGCGGATATACCATATATTTATTCAGCCATTTCATGAAATCCGCCAGTCCCGTAGGATAGCGGGGGATGGAATCGATGATCACGCCCTTAGTCTGCTGGCTTCCCTTTGCCAGCTCCAGGCGGCTCTCTTTTCGCAGGACATCCAAGGAATCCTCCGGGACATCCTCTATCTTCTTGTTGGCTATATCCTTGTCCTCGGGATGAGCGATGGCAGCCACGTTGTCCGCCTCCCGGGAAAAGGGATGTTCCCGGCTCTTGTCGGACAGGGTCAGTTCCTTCTTGCAGGGAGGCCTGCGC